>NZ_JBKOTX010000088.1:0-22725 GCF_047086965.1 Roseovarius halophilus (ex Wu et al. 2025)
GATGAACGACGCCGCCGCTGACAGCGGTGCCGATGACATCAAGGACACGCTGCGCAAGGCGACGAACCCGATGAGTTCGGCGATGGACGAGGTGAAGAATTGCGGCAGGCCATCGCGGGGCTCGGCGCCGCGGACAGGGCGACGCTGGGGCTGGCGGGACTCGTTCAGGTGCCCGCCGATGCCTACCTCGAATTGCCCAATCCGCCGGCACCGGCGGCCGATCCGGGCTGACCATGCGTCAAATCGGCAGGAAACGACGCACAACAGCCGTTTTGCAAGTTGCATCGCGCGTAATTTTCGTTCCTATTGTCGGGTTGAAAACCAACCCGACGCCCTGACCGGACAGTGCCCTTGACCAATACCGACCCCGTCATAGAGATCAGCAACCTGCACAAGGCGTATGGCGCGCTGGAGGTCATCAAGGGCGTGGACATCACCGCCCGCAAGGGCGATGTCGTCTCGCTCATCGGGTCGTCGGGGTCGGGCAAGTCCACGATCCTGCGCTGCGCCAACCTGCTGGAGGACAGCCAGCAGGGCGACATCATCTTCAAGGGCGAACCCGTCAGGTGGAAGGGCGAGGGCCTGCGCCGGCATCCCGCCGATCCCAGGCAGGTGCTGCGGATCCGCACGAACCTGTCGATGGTGTTCCAGCAGTTCAACCTTTGGGCGCACATGACCATCCTGCAGAACGTGATGGAGGCGCCCGTCACCGTGCTCGGCCGCGACAGGGCCGAGGTGGCAACCGCCGCGCGGGGCTATCTGGACAAGGTGGGCATCGGCGACAAGGCCGACGTGTATCCCGCGCAGATCTCGGGCGGGCAGCAGCAGCGCGCGGCGATCGCGCGCGCGCTGTGCATGGAGCCCGAGGCGCTTCTTTTCGACGAACCGACCTCGGCGCTGGACCCGGAACTGGAACAGGAAGTCGTGCGCGTGATCAAGGACCTGGCCGCCGAGGGACGCACGATGATGCTGGTGACCCATGACATGAAAATGGCGCGGGATGTTTCCGACCTCGTCGTTTTCCTGCACCAGGGCCTTATCGAGGAGCAGGGCGCCCCCGACACGCTGTTCGAGGCGCCCCGATCCGAGCGGCTGCGGCAGTTTCTCAGCTCGACCATGGCCGCGTGACACTCAAACCAAGAGGGAGTACCGAAATGAAAAAAATGATCCTATCCGCCGCCGCGCTGGCCGCTTCGGCCGGGATGGCCATGGCGCAGGACGTGGTGCGGCTCGGCACCGAGGGGGCCTATCCTCCGTGGAACTTCATCAACGACGCCGGCGAGGTCGACGGCTTCGAGCGCGAGCTGGGCGACGAGCTTTGCGAGCGTGCCGAGCTGAATTGCGAGTGGGTGACGAACGACTGGGATTCGATCATTCCCAACCTCGTTTCGGGCAACTACGACGTGATCATCGCCGGGATGTCCATCACGGACGAGCGCGACGAGGTCATCGATTTCACCCAGAACTACACGCCGCCCGACCCGTCGGCCTATATCGCTATGGCGGAGGTCGAGCTGGACAACGCCATCGTCGCGGCGCAGGCCAACACGATCCAGGCGGCGTTCGTCGCCGAGAAGGGCTGGACACTGGTGGAATACGCCACGCCCGAGGAAACCATCGCGGCCGTCCGCAACGGCGAGGCTGACGCGGTTCTGGCCGACAAGTCCTACCTTGTGCCGGTGGCCGCCGAGGAGGCCGACCTGATGCTGCTGGACCGCGAGGAAGCGATCGGCGGCGGCGTCGGCATGGGCGTGCGCGAATCCGACCCGGACCTGCGCGAGACCTTCGATGCCGCGATCCAGTCGATGAAGGATGACGGAAGCCTGAACGAGCTGATCCGGAAATGGGAGGTCGCCTCGACCTTCTGAGGTGCCCTCACTGCGGGTGGGCAACCAGTTGCCCACCCGGCTGCGAACTGATCACGCTAAAGCTATGCACGGGTAAGCCCATGAAAACCAATGCGATCGCTTTGATTCTGGCCTTAGCTTTCCCAACAAGCAGTATTGCGAAATCAGATTGCATACTGGATGTTGTTTATGGAGATGTTGAACAACCGAGCAACACCATTGTCGAAGATCGTGAGATAAAGTACACGCTTATCAACGAAAGCAATATCACTATATCCGGCGCGTTAGTGGAATGGGAACTTTGGTCTAACGAGCGCCCCTTGCCGCTTGATGCGGGTTCAATCAGGGAACTCATTCAGATTCCCGGCGCTCTAAAACCGAGCGAGTCGGCACTCGGTATCGATTATCATTTCATGAACGAGAGAACTAAAGAGCTTGCGAAGCAAGCCTCCGAACTCACGCTTATTGCGGAGATCACAGAAGTATACGATCTTTCTGGAACACCAATTCCTACAGAAGATTGTTGAGCCGAAGCTGTGTTTTCCTTCTGCGCAGATCCCGAGACGCTGGACGGTTTCCGCTGGCTGTCGTGCTACCTGACCACGGGCAAGCACGCGAATTTCTACATCTCGTTCGGGACGGTCCTGCTGTTGCTGGCGATCACCGCGCCGACCGCGCTGGCGTTCGGGTTCGGCGGGGCGATCGCGGCCCGGTCCCGCGTTGCGCCGGTCAGCTGGCTGGGCAAGGCCTATATCGCGCTGGTGCGGGGCGTGCCCGACATCGCGTTTTTCCTTTTCTTCGTCATCGCGCTGGACCAGGGCTTCGAATGGCTGCGCCACCAGGTGCTGTGCCCCGACTGGGACCAGCCGATCCGGCAAGGCAACGATTTCGTCGTCTGTCAGGCGGCGAAACTGCCGCTTGGCAACGCGGCGCAGTGGATTCACGAGGTTTACGGTTTTTTCCTTGCCGTGCTGACCTTCGCCATCGTTTTCGGCGCCTTCGCGGCCAACGTGCTTTTCGGCGCGATGCGCGCGGTGCCGCGCGCGCAGCTTGAAACCGCCGAGGCCTACGGCATGAGCCGGCGCCAGACCTTCTGGCGGATCCTCGTGCCGCAGATGTGGGTCTATGCGCTGCCGGGCCTTTCCAATCTCTGGATGGTCCTGATCAAGGCCACGCCGCTGCTGTTCCTGCTGGGGGTCGAGGATATCGTGTACTGGGCGCGTGAACTGGGCGGCACCGCGAACCCGCGCTTCACCTCCTATCCGCATGGCGACTGGCGGGTGTGGTATTTCCTTGCGCTGCTGGTCTTCTACCTTGCCTTCACACGGGCGTCGGAAATCCTGATCGAACGCCTGATGACCCGGCTGACGCACGGTCAGGCCACCACCGGCGGCGAAGCGCAGCGAAAGGCCGCGGCATGAGTTGCTGGCAGACCATCCAGGAGTACGGCCTGCGCAGCCTCGGCCTTGGCGAGCGGCTGTTGCCGCGCGAGGATTTCACCCTGTGCGAGCAGGCCACGCTGATCGGGTCGGGGCTTCTGTGGAACATCTATTTCGGGACGCTGGCGCTGGTGGCCGGGTTCTTCCTCGCCACGGCCGTCGCCGTCGGCAAGAGCGCGCGCAACACGGCCGTCCGCAAGGCCTCCGAATGGTTCATCTTCGTATTCCGGGGCTCGCCCCTGTTCATCCAGTTCTTCTTTGCCTATTTCGCCTTCCTGTCGCTGAAATCCGTGCATCCGGTGTTTGACCCGTTCACCGCGGCATGGCTCGGGGCGCTGATCGTGCTGTTCCTGAACACCGCGGCCTATTCCGGGGAGATATTCCACGGCGCGCTGCGCTCGATCCCCACGGGCGATGTGGAGGCGGCGGACGCATACGGCTTCAGCGGCTGGATGCGGTTTCGCAAGATCGTCTGGCCCACGATGCTGCGGCTGGCATGGCCGGCCTACACCAACGAGGCGATTTTCCTTTTCCATGCCACGACGCTGGTCTTCTTCTCGGGGTTCCCGGCGTGGCAACAGCGGGGTGATGCGCTTTACTACGCCAGCTACTTCGCGGACAAGACCTTCAACCCCTTCGTCCCCTACCCGATCCTCGCGGGCTATTTCATCTTGCTGACGCTGGTGGTGATCGGCCTGTTCGGGCTGGTGAACCGCCGTCTGAACAGGCATTTGCCGCAAGAGGCCCGGCGCCGGCTGAAGCTGCGGATCAACGTGATCCGCTAGGGGGCACCGCATCCTCGGGCGCATAGCGGCTGATCATCTCGTAGCTCTTGCGCGGCCCGTTTACCCGCCATGTCACGGTGAACCGGGGCCAGTCGGAGAAATCGTACCACCCGTCGTACATGTCCGGGGGGCACCAATGCGTGGCCCGCCCGCCCTGCGCCGGCACCTCGTGGAAAAAGCGGCCATCGGCGAAATGCACGCGCAGGCCCGGTGCCCAGAGGTAGCACCGCTCGGCCTGCACCGGGGGCTGGCCGGGCAGCATCAGCCGGCCTTGTTCGCAAAGCTGCAAATCCGCGCCCTGCCATTGCCAGCAGGCCCGGCCGTCGAAGGTGGCGGTGGATCCGTCGGCATGGGTGATCCGGCGGTCGAGCCGCCACGCCCCCGCGAAATGCGCCAGTTCGCGCGCCGTCGGTGCCATGCTTGCCCGTTCCGTGTCCCTGCGGCTCCTGCCTTGCCGTGCGGCCGCCATGCGTCTAAACCCGCGCCAACCTGACAGGAAAGACAAGGGTCCGCCACATGATTCCCCGATATTCCCGCCCCGAGATGACCGCCATCTGGGACCCCGCCACCAAGTTCCGCATCTGGTACGAGATCGAGGCGCATGCCTGCGATGCGCAGGCCGATCTGGGCGTCATCCCGCGCGAGAACGCCGAGGCCGTGTGGAAAGCCCGCGACGCGGAGTTCGACGTGGCCCGCATCGACGAGATCGAGGCCGTGACCAAGCACGACGTGATCGCCTTTCTCACGCATCTGGCCGAACATGTCGGCAGCGAGGAGGCGCGGTTCGTGCATCAGGGCATGACCAGCTCGGACGTTCTGGACACCTGTTTCAACATCCAGCTCACGCGTGCGGCGGACCTGCTGCTGGCGGACATGGACAAGCTGCTGGGCGCGCTCAAGCGGCGCGCGTTCGAGCACAAGATGACGGTCCGCATCGGCCGCAGCCACGGCATCCACGCCGAGCCGACCACGATGGGGCTGACCTTTGCCCGTTTCTATGCCGAGATGGACCGCAACAAACGCCGGCTGGAAACGGCCCGCGAAGAGATCGCCACCGGCGCGATTTCCGGCGCGGTGGGCACCTTTGCCAACATCGACCCCGCCGTCGAGGTTCATGTCTGCGAGAAACTGGGGCTGAAGCCCGAACCGATCAGCACGCAGGTCATCCCGCGCGACCGGCACGCGGCGTTTTTCTCGGCACTGGCGGTCGTGGCCTCCTCGATCGAGAACCTCGCGATCGAGGTGCGCCACATGCAGCGCACCGAGGTGCTGGAAGGCGAGGAATTCTTCTCGAAGGGGCAGAAGGGCAGCAGCGCGATGCCGCACAAGCGCAACCCCGTGCTGACCGAGAACCTGACCGGGCTGGCGCGCATGGTCCGCAGCGCCGTCATCCCCGCGCTGGAGAACGTGGCGCTCTGGCACGAACGGGACATCTCGCACAGCTCGGTGGAGCGCAATATCGGGCCCGACGCCACCGTCACGCTGGATTTCGCGCTGACCCGGCTCACGCAGGTGGTGGACAAGCTGGTGATCTATCCCGAAACGATGCTTGCCAACATGCACAAGTTCCGCGGGCTGGTGATGAGCCAGCGGGTGCTGCTGGCGCTCACGCAGGCCGGGGTCAGCCGGGAGGACGCCTATCGGCTGGTGCAACGCAACGCCATGAAGGTCTGGGAAGACGGCAAGGATTTCAAGACCGAGCTGCTGGGGGATCCGGACGTCACCGCCGCGCTGACGCCCGCCCAGATCGAGGAGAAATTCGACCTCGGCTACCATACCAAGCATGTCGACACGATCTTCGAGCGCGTCTTCGGAGAAAGCTGAGCGGCCCGCGGGCCAGCGCCGGGCCATGCCGGCCCCCGGGTGGCGCGTCAGTCGATCCGCGCCACCGCTTCGACCGGGCCGTGGCCTTCGCGCTGGATGATCACCGCGACGGGGTCCGGCCCGGTGACGGGCACCAGCGTCTCGAAGGGTTCAGCCGGGCGCCATGCCGGCTCAAGCATGCGCAGGCCGTGAACGATGTTGACGTAATCCAGCGTCCGCCCGGCATTTTCCCCGCGGTCTATGCGCACCGTGGCCTCGGGCCTGTACCGCATGAGCCGCACGCTGAGCGGCACCGAGACGTCCCCGTTGGCGCGCGCCACGACTTTCACGCGGTCCCCGCGGCGTGTCAGGTCGAGTGTCACGCCGCGGGGCTGGTCCGCGGCGGCGTCGATCAGCGCGTCCACCTCGGCCGCGCGATTGCCGACGGCATCGGCCGCCCCGTTGACGATCATTTGCGGCGTGTACACCATGCGCCGGCCCGCGGCGCGGGCATAGGCCCGTTGCCGCGCGGTGTGGGCAGCATCGCCGAAACTGTCTTTCCAGCCGATATAATCCCAGTAATCGACGTGAAACGCGAGCGCGACGACATCCTCACGCGCCGCGAGGTCGCGAAGATAGGCATCCGCGGGCGGGCAGGACGAACATCCCTGCGACGTGAAAAGTTCCACGACAACCGCGGCCCCCTCCCCGGCCCGTGCGTTGTCGGCGGGGGTGAGAAAATGCCCGAGGGCCACGAGAATCAGCACTGCTCTTTTCAACATCCCGCCATCCGTTTCCTGTGACTGTTGCGGGGAAAAGGTAGTCCCGCACGCCGCGGTTCGCCAATCAATGTTTCGCGATGGACCCTTCGCCGCATGGCCCGCGCGGCGATGGCGCCGGCTGCGTCCGTGTTTCGCAGGCGGCGGAACCCGTGGGCGACACGGTGATTGCAGAATTGTGTGCAGCAGTATACAATACCACCATACGGCTCTTGATCGACTGTTTGAAATCGGTCAGAACGCCATGCAAGGTTCAGCCCTACACGTTTCAAAGGAAACCAGCCATGCCAATTTCCGTCGGACACGACACCGCGCAAACCCGTAAAACCCTTTCCGTCGGCGGTCAGAATGTCGCCTACTACTCGATCCCGGCCGCCGAGGCCGCCGGGCTGGGCGATTTCTCGCGCCTGCCCGCCGCGCTGCGCGTCGTGCTGGAAAACATGCTGCGCTTCGAGGACGGCAAGACCGTCACCACCGACGATATCAAGGCGTTCTCGGACTGGGCCGACAACGGCGGACGCGCCAACCGGGAACTGGCCTATCGCCCGGCGCGCGTGCTGATGCAGGATTTCACCGGCGTGCCGGCCGTTGTGGACCTTGCCGCGATGCGCGACGGCATCAAGGCGCTTGGCGGCGACGCGCAGAAGATCAACCCCTTGAACCCGGTCGACCTGGTTATCGACCACTCGGTCATGATCGACGAGTTCGGCAATCCGCGCGCCTTCCAGATGAACGTGGACCGCGAGTACGAACGCAACATGGAACGCTACCAGTTCCTGAAATGGGGACAGGGCGCGTTCGACAATTTCCGCGTGGTGCCGCCGGGGACCGGCATCTGCCACCAGGTCAACCTTGAATACCTTGCCCAGACGGTCTGGACCGACGAGGATCAGAACGGCGAAACGGTGGCGTATCCCGACACGCTGGTCGGCACCGACAGCCATACCACGATGGTCAACGGTGCCGCTGTGCTGGGCTGGGGCGTCGGCGGCATCGAGGCCGAGGCCGCCATGCTGGGCCAGCCGATTTCCATGCTCATTCCCGAGGTCGTGGGCTTCCAGTTGACGGGCGCCATGATGGAAGGCACGACGGGCACCGACCTCGTGCTGAAAGTCGTCGAGATGCTGCGCAAGCGGGGCGTCGTGGGCAAGTTCGTGGAATTCTACGGGTCGGGGCTGGACAACCTGCCGCTTGCCGACCGCGCCACGATCGCGAACATGGCGCCGGAATACGGCGCGACCTGCGGGTTCTTCCCGATCGACGACGAAACGCTGCGGTACCTCGAACAGACGGGCCGCGACAAGGATCGCATCGCGCTGGTCGAGGCCTATGCCAAGGAAAACGGGTTCTGGCGCGGGCCGGATTACGACCCCGTCTATTCGGACACCCTGCATCTGGACATGGACGAGATCGTGCCGGCGATCTCGGGGCCCAAGCGGCCGCAGGATTACGTGGCGCTGGATCGCGCATCCTCGGAGTTCTTCAACGTCGTGTGCGACTATCGCGGGGAGGACGAGACCGTCGCGGCGACCGACATGGCCTCGGAAGGGCCCGCACCCGACCCGCTGATCGACCCGCGCAAGAGCCAGAAAGTGGAAGGCGAGGACTACGAACTGCGTGACGGCTCGGTCGTGATCGCCTCGATCACCTCGTGCACCAACACGTCGAACCCCTATGTCATGATCGGCGCCGGGCTGGTGGCCAAGAAGGCGCATGAGCTGGGCCTCAACCGCAAGCCGTGGGTCAAGACCTCGCTCGCGCCGGGGTCGCAGGTGGTGACGCAATACCTCGAGGCCAGCGGGCTGCAGGAGCATCTTGACGCGATCGGGTTCAACCTCGTCGGTTACGGCTGCACGACCTGCATCGGCAATTCCGGCCCGCTGCAGAAAGAATTGAGCGAGGCGATCGCCGAGGGGGACCTGATGGCCTGTTCCGTCCTGTCCGGCAACCGCAACTTCGAGGGGCGGATCAGCCCGGACGTGCGCGCCAACTACCTGGCGAGCCCGCCGCTGGTGGTGGCCTACGCGCTGGCCGGGGACATGAACATCGACCTGACCACCCAACCGCTGGGCGAGGACAAGGACGGCAACCCCGTCTACATGAAGGACATCTGGCCCACCCAGCAGGAGATCGCGGCACTGGTCGAGAAAACCGTGACGCGCGAGGCGTTCCAGTCGAAATATGCCGACGTCTTCAAGGGCGACGAGAAATGGCAATCGGTCGAGACGTCGGGCGGGGAAACCTATGACTGGCCGCCGCAATCGACCTACGTGCAGAATCCGCCGTACTTCCAGGGCATGTCCAAGGAGCCGGGCACGATCTCGAATATCGAGGGGGCGCGCGTGCTTGCGCTTCTGGGTGACATGGTCACGACCGACCACATCAGCCCGGCGGGATCGTTCAAGCCGGATACCCCGGCCGGCCAGTACCTGACCGAGCGGCAGGTGCCGGTTCGCGAGTTCAATTCCTACGGGTCACGCCGCGGCAACCACGAGGTCATGATGCGCGGCACCTTCGCCAACATCCGCATCCGCAACGAGATGCTCGACGGCGTCGAAGGCGGCTACACCAAGGGCCCCGACGGCGAACAGACCTCGATCTACGAGGCGTCGATGGCCTATCAGGCGCAGGGGACGCCGCTGGTCGTGTTCGGCGGTGAACAGTACGGCGCCGGCTCGTCGCGGGACTGGGCCGCGAAGGGCACGGCGCTTCTGGGCGTGAAGGCCGTGATCGCCGAGAATTTCGAGCGGATCCACCGGTCGAACCTCGTCGGCATGGGTGTCATCCCGTTCGAGTTCACCGGCGGCGACACGCGCAAGACGCTGGAACTGACCGGGGACGAAAGCGTGTCGATCACCGGGCTGGACACGATCCAGCCGCAGCAGGAGGTGCTCTGCACCATCACCTACGCGGACGGCACGACCCGCGAAATCAAGATCAAGTGCCGCATCGATACCGCCATCGAGAAGGAATATGTTGAACATGGCGGCGTGCTGCATTACGTGCTGCGCGACTTGGCCAAGGCGGCCTGACGCAACCCGGCCGGGTGGCGATGCGACCGCCCGGCCGCCCGTTCCGGCGCCACCGCGCCGGGGTGATGCCTTTATGATTACTGCCCATTTTTCGGCGCTTCGGCGTCATTCTGCCGATTTTCCGCGCAGCGCCCCGTCTTCACGCCCTCACGCATGTGCGCTGCCCTTTCAATGCCGCGGGAGAATGCCATCTTGAGGGTATAACCAAACAAGAGCAGGAGCCATCCATGCGCACGGCGCTGATCCTATTTCAGGCAGGGGTTCTGTCCTGCCTCGCGGTCTATGGCGCGCACAGCGGCACCGACAGCGAAACGGCCTGTCCGCTGCCGACGGCGAAGACCGACATCCATTGCAACGACTGACCGCGCTTATTCCCGCGCGGCGGCCTTTTCCATCGCGGGCAGGATCTTGGATTCCAGCACGCGCTCGGTGATCGGGCCGGCAAAACGCAGGACGATCCGCCCCTGCCCGTCCAGCACGTAGGTTTCGGGCACGCCGTAGACCCCCCAGTCGAGAGCCATGCGCCCCTTGGCATCCGCGCCGATGGCGGAGTAGGGGTCACCCAGCTCCTCGAGAAACCCGAGCGCCTTTTCCGGCTTGTCCTTGTAGTTCACGCCGTAGATGGTCACGCCGTCTTCGGCCAGCTGTTCCAGGTGGGGATGCTCCACCCGGCAGGGCGCGCACCAGCTTGCCCAGTAGTTCACCAGCTTGACGCCACCGCCGCGCAGGTCCGCATCGTCGAAACCGGGCTTGTCCCCGAGGGGTGTCACCGCGACGGCCGGCGCCTGCTTGCCCTCGAGGGCCGAGGGCAGTTCATCGGGATTTTCGCGTTGCATCCCGAAGAAGAAAAGCGCCGCGAGCCCGGCGAAGAGGACGGGCGGCAGGATCATGAGGGGGGAGATCTTAGCCATTTCTGTCGCGCTTTCCTTCGAGTTCATCCAGCTTTTTCTTGACCTTTGCCCCGCGCCTGAGGCTGAGCCAGACAAGCACCGCGATCAGCACCAGCGACACCGCGTAGGATGACAGCACCGCCTCGGCATATTTTCCCAGATCAGGCATCATCCCATGCGCTCCCGTGCCAGCAACGCGCGCATCCGGCGCGCGCGGATTTCCGTGCGGGTCCGCAGCAGGATCAGCGCGATGCACAGCAGCACGAAGCCCGCCATCGACACCAGCAGCGGATGATAGAAAACGTCGGCCACGTTTTCCTCCTTGTCCAGGCTGAGCGACGCCCCCTGGTGCAGCCCTTGGTTCCAGAACAGCACCGCGTAGCGGCTGAGCAGGGCGAAGACGGACCCGACAAGGCACAGGATGCTGGTGAGGTCGGCCGCGGTGTCGTCATTCTCGATCGCCTCCCACAGGGCGATGTAGCCCAGATAGAAAAGAAAGAGGATCAGGAAACTTGTCAGGCGCGGGTCCCATGCCCACCACGTGCCCCACATGGGCTGCCCCCAGATCGCGCCGGTGACAAGCGCGATCACCGTCATGACAGCGCCCACCGGCGCCGCCGCCCGGGCGGCCAGCGCGCTCACGTGGTGCCGCCGGATGATCCAGATCAGCGAGGTAATCAGCATCATCAGCCACGCGTTGATGGCCATCAGGGCGCTTGGCACGTGCAGGTAGATGATCTTGACGGTCGAGCCCTGCCGGTAATCGTCGGGCGTGAAGAAAAAGCCCCAGGTCAGCCCGGTGACAAGGCACAGCACCGCCAGCACCGATATCGACGGCAGCACCCGGTCCGTTGTCCGGATGAATTTCTTGGGGTTGGCATATTCCCAGAGTGAAGTCACGTTCATCCCTATTCCCGTTGCTCAGCGCAGGTTGATCCTTAGTACCGCGGCGGACGCGAAAGGCAAAAGCGCGATGGTGCCGCAGCTGATGCCGGCCAGCATAAGCAGCGGCGTCGAGGTGTCGAGCCCTTCGGCACCGCGGCGGGCGACCTCGGCCCCGAAGATGAGCGTCGGCACGTAAAGCGGCAGGACAAGCAGGCTCAGCAGCAGGCCGCCACGCTTGACGCCCACGGTCAGGGCCGCGCCGAACGTGCCGATGACACTGAGGGCCGGCGTGCCAAGGATCAGCGACACCAGCAGCGGCACGTAGCCGCGCTCGGGCAGGCTCAGCAGCAGGCCCAGAACCGGCGCGGCCAGAACCAGCGGCAGCCCCGTCGTCATCCAGTGTGCCAGTGCCTTGACGCTGGCGACCGCTTCCATCGGCAGCGGCGCCGTGGCCAGCAGATCGAGGCTGCCGTCCTCCCAGTCGAGGGCGAAGATGCGGTCGAGCGAAAGCAGACAGGCCAGAAGCGCCCCCAGCCAGAGGATGCCGGGCGCGATCCGCGCCAGAAGGCCGGATTGCGGGCCGACCCCGAAGGGCACCAGCACGACCACGATGAGGAAAAACGACAGCCCCAGGCCGAAGCCGCCACCGGCGCGCATCGACAGGCGCAGGTCGCGTGTCAGCAAGGCGATCACAGGAACGCCTCGTCGAAATCGTCGGCCTCGCTGGCCGTCGCGCGGTACGGCGCCAGCTCCAGCACCCGGGCGTCGGGCAGGCCCAGATCGATATGCGTGGCCATCAGCGCCGCGCCGCCGCGCGCAAGATGGGCCCTGACGGCCGCGGCGAACATCGTCACGGCGTCACGGTCAAGGGAGACCGTAGGTTCGTCCAGCACCCAGACGGGCCGGCCTGTCACCAGCAGCCGCGCCAGCCCGAGCCGGCGTTTCTGCCCTGCCGAGAGCATCCCCGCCGGCCGGTCGAGAAGCGGGGCAAGGTCGAAGGCGGCCACCGCGCCGGAAATGTCGCGCTGGTCGAACACGCGTGCCCAGAAATCGAGGTTTTCGGCCACAGACAGCGTGGCCTTTATCCCGTCGGCGTGGCCGGCATAGACCAGCGTGTCGGCGGGCGCTTCCACCCGGCCGGCGACCGGCGGTTGCAGGCCCGCGATGGTGCGCAGCAGGGTCGTCTTGCCGATCCCGTTGGGACCGCGCAGGACAAGCGCGGTGCCGGCCTCGAGCACGAAGGACACGCCGTCGAGTACGCGGAGTCCGCCGCGCGCTATCGTCAGATCCGTCACCTGCAGTGTCATGCGTGACTGGTTACCTCAATCCCGCGGCGCCGGAAAGCGCCCGAGGCCGCCCTGCCTCGTCACGTTTCGTCACACGGGGATCACGGCCGCGGCGACGCGCCTGCCTTCGGACAGGAGCACGTTGAACGTACGGCAGGCGGCGGGCGAATTCATCGCCTCCACCCCGAACCCCTCGTCCTCGAGGCGGGTGCGCAGATCGTCCGGCACATGCGCGGTTTCCGCCCCCGTGCCGATGAAGAGCACGTCAACGCTGTCGCACAGGTCGATCAGCGTGTCGGCATCCTCGTAGCCGCCCCAGCTGCGCGCGCCCGAGCCCGTCACGCAGACAGGCCCTTCGACGATCTGGCCGCCCACGCGGAAAAAGCCGGGGCCGTACCCGTCGAACGGGGTGGCTTCGCGAAATGTGATCTCGTTCAGTTGCATGTCACTCCCCCATTTGCCAGATCGGCAAGCCGCTCGCCACCGCGAGCGCGATCACGGCGTAGGCCGCCCATCGGTACAGTCGCTCATGACGCGGGTCAAACAGCGATTGCCCCACCAGCGTCGTGACGAAATAGGGCACGGCAAGCAACGCCGCAACGACGACCACGTCGATCGTGACAGAGCCGCGCAGCACGAGGTTTGCCACGACGACGACATCGAGGATCGCGAGGAAAAGGATCGTGTTGGCCCGCACCGACAACGCCGCCGACTGGCCGGCGAGGTAGAACAGGATCACCACCGGGCCGGTCAGGCCCGTCAGGCCGCCGACCACCCCGGCGACCCCGCCGATGCCGGCAAGCCCCGTGCGCGACACCCGGCCCGAGAAGCGCCACCCGGCGATCAGGGCGGCCAGCGTCGCCGTCGCGATTGCCGCCACGATCCACCGGATCATCGCACCGGGCAAGACATCTAGGATCAAAAGCCCCACCGGCACCGTGAACAGCGCCGCCACCGCCAGCAACCCGACCTCGCGGTGCGCCGCCCGTGCCCATGCCCCGGGCAACAGCGCCGCGGTACTGGCGATGCCCGTGAGACCGATCAGCGCGATCACCCTTTCCGCCGGCAGGAAGATCCCCGCCACGGGCACGAAGATCAGGGCGGTGCCGAACCCGGTGAAGCCGCGCACGACCCCGGCCACGCAGATGGTCGCCATCAGCCAGAACAGCCCGGGCGTGGCCAGCGCCGAGACAAGCGTGTCAGGCATCCACGTCGGCGAACTGGTTGCCCTGGTTGGCGTCGGGTTTCGACCAGTCGCGCTTCACGCCGAGCCACAGCAGCACGGTGCTGGCCACGAACACCGACGAGTAGGTGCCCACGATCACGCCCCAGATCATCGCGAACACGAAGCCCCGGATCACGTCACCGCCGAGAATGAAGAGCGCCAACAGCGCCATCAGCGTGGTGACAGATGTCATGACGGTACGGCTCAGCGTTTCGTTGATCGAGAGGTTGAGCACCTCGGCCAACGGCTTTTTCTTGTATTTCCTGAGGTTTTCGCGCACCCGGTCGAACACGACCACGGTATCGTTGAGCGAGTAGCCCACGATCGTCAGAAGGGCCGCGATGATGGCGAGGTCGAACTGGATCTGCAGCTCGGAGAAGATGCCGATCGTCAGCACGACGTCGTGCACCAACGCGGCGACCGCGCCCAACGCGAACTGCCATTCGAAGCGCAACCAGATATAGAACAGGACCGCTGCGATAGCGAGCGCGACCGCGATGAAGGCGGTCTGGATCAGTTCGTCCGAGACCTTGGGGCCGACGCTTTCGACGGAGGTGAAGTTGATGTCGGGCGCCACGCCCTGCAATGCCGTCCTCACGTTCTCGATCACCTCGGCCGTCACGCTTTCCTGGCCCTCCTGCGCCTGTATCCGGATCATGGCAACGTTCTGGTCGGGGCCGAAGGTGGGGTCGAACACCTGCGTGATCGTGACGTCACCGAGTTCCAGCGCCTGGATCGAGTCGCGGTATTCGCCGATGTCGATGGTCTGGGCGCTTTCCGTGCGGATCGTTGTGCCGCCCCGGAAATCGATCCCGAAGTTCAGGCCCTGCAGCAGGAAAGACCCGCCCGCGACCACGATCAGGAACGCCGAGAGGCCCAGCGACGCCTTCCACCGCCTGAAGAAATCCCATGCCGTATCGCGCGGGACGAGGCGCAACGTGCGCTCCTGCAGGATGGTCTTGGGGCGCTTGCGCTCGAACCACATGACGGCCAGCAGCCGTGTTACGAAGATCGCGGTGAAAACCGACGTGATGATCCCGAGACCCAGCGTCACCGCGAAACCGCGGACAGGCCCCGAGCCCATGGCGAACAGGATGACCGCGGTAATGAAGGTGGTGATGTTGGCATCGGTGATCGCGCTCAGCGCCTTCTCGTAACCCAGCTCGATCGCGCGGGCCGGGCCGCGTGCGGTCCTTGCCTCTTCGCGGATGCGCTCGAACACCAGCACGTTGGCGTCCACCGCCATGCCGATCGTCAGGACGATGCCCGCGATGCCCGGCAGTGTCAGCGTCGCGCCGATGAGGCTGAGCAGCCCGAAGATCAGCCCGACATTGATGATCAGCGCGATGTTCGCGAAGATCCCGAACGTGCCGTAACTGGCGAACATGAAGACAAGCACCAGGATGAACGCGACGATGCAGGCGATCTGTCCGGCCTCGATGCTGTCGGCGCCGAGCTCGGGGCCGATCGTCCGTTCCTCGAGGAACTCAAGACCGGCCGGCAACGCCCCCGCCCGCAGCAGCACGGCGAGGTTGGTACTTTCCTCGACCGTGAAATTGCCGGTGATAATGCCCGACCCCCCGGGAATATGGCTCTGGATGACGGGGGCGCTGATGACCTCCCCGTCCAGCACGATGGCGAACGGGTTCCCGATGTTCTGGGCCGTGTAATCGCCGAACTTGCGGGCGCCGGTGGGGTTGAACCGGAACGAGACCGCCGGCTGGCCGTTCTGGTCGAAATCGGGCTGGGCATCGACAAGCTCGTCGCCGGTGACGACGGGCGCGCGCTCAAGGATGTAGTACGTGTCGGCCGCGTCCATCGCGGGCAGCAGTTCGTTGCCGGCGCCGGGCGAGTCGCCTTCATCGGCGCTACGGCTCACGACGGGTTGAAAGGTCAGCTGCGCGGTGGTGCCGATGATTTCCTTCAGCTCGCCGGCGCTGCCGATGCCCGGCACCTGGATCAGGATGCGGGTGGCGCCCTGACGCTGGATCGTGGGCTCCCGCGTGCCGACCTCGTCGATCCTTTTCCGGATGATTTCAAGGGCTTGCCTGACGGTCCGCTCATCGGTCGCACGGCGTTCCGCATCGCTCAGCGTGACGACGACGGCATCGCCCTCGGTCGTCACCTCGATATCGCTGGCCCCGGCGCCGGTGAGGCTGGTGACCGGCCGCGCGAGCCCGCGGACAAGCCCGGCGGCGTAGCCCACCTCGCCCGGCTGTTCCACCAGCCGGACACGAAGTTCCGCGTTTTCGGTGGGTTGCAAGCGGATGGGACCGATCCGGTCCCGTTCCTCGCGCAGCATGTCGCGAATCTCGGGCCACATGCCCTCGATCCGGGCTTCGTAGACGTCCTCGACCTTCACCTCGGCCAGCAGGTGCGCCCCGCCCCGCAGGTCAAGCCCGAGATTCACCAGGCCCGACGGCAACCAGTCGGGCCAAAGTCCCGCGTCCTCAACCAGTTGCGGCGCCTGCGCGCCGCTTTCCAGCGCCGCGACCGCGTCGTTGTGGCGCTCTACCCGGGGATAGAAGACATTGGGCAGCGCCAGCAGCAGGCCGAGGGCCACAATGCCCCAGATCACGATGCGTTTCCACAGGTCGATTTGAAGCATTATGAAGCCTTTTCAATGGCTTGAAGATGGAAACGCGCTTAGCCCTCGGCCGGTTCGGTCTTGGACAGAACCTGCGAGATGGTGGATTTCACCACGCGGACCTTGACCCCCTGCGCGACCTCGACCTCGATCTCGTCGTCTTCCTTGACGCGGGAGACCTTGCCGATCATGCCGCCCTGGGTTACGACTTGGTCGCCCTTGCGCAGCGCCTCGACCATCGCCTTGTGTTCCTTGAGTTTCTTCTGCTGGGGACGGATCAGCAGGAACCACATGATCGCGAAGATCAGGATCAGCGGAACGAACTGGGCAAATGCTTCCATCGGGCGATAACCTCCGTGATTGCGGCGAGGGCACCCCCCGCGAATTTTGACGGAACCTATGGGCGGCGGGCGGTATTTGCAAGGCGGTAAAGCGGCGCTGCATCGTGACGGCAGGGCGTCGGTATCGCGCCGGTGCCGTCCCGGACGCCGCGCGTGACAGGGCGGCCGGGCCGCGCGATGCGGATGCGCGTCCGCGCACCCTACACCTTTGCCGCGATCTGGGGCATAAGGCGCCGGACGAGTCGATCACAGCCGAGGGACAGCCCCATGCACGATATCCGCGCGATTCGCGAAAACCCGGAAGGCTTCGACGCCGCCATGGCCCGGCGGGGGCTTACGGGCGTGTCGGAGGAAGTTCTGGCGCTTGACGAGGCGCGCCGCGCGCGCATCCATGCCGCCGAGACAGCGCAGGCCGAGCAGAACCGCGCCTCCAAGGAGGTCGGCCGGGCCAAGGCGCAGGGCGACGAGGCCGAGTTCGAGCGGCTGCGTGCGCTGGTTTCGGACAAGAAGGCCGAGGTGGCGGCGATGCAGGCCGAGGCCAAGGAGCTCGACACGCAGTTGACCGAGCTGCTGATGACCCTGCCCAACCTGCTGCACGCGGACGTGCCCGACGGCGCGGACGAGGCCGACAACGTCGAGATCCGCCGCCGGGGCGCGCCGCGCGCCTTCGATTTTACCCCGCGCGAACATTTCGAGCTGGAGGGCGTCAAACCCGGCATGGATTTCGAGATGGCCGCCAAGCTGTCCGGGTCGCGCTTCGTGGTGATGTCGGGGGGCGTGGCGCGCCTCCATCGCGCGCTGGCGCAGTTCATGATCGACACCCATGTCGAGGAGCACGGCCTGTCGGAGACATGGACCCCGGTGCTTGTGCGCGAGGAGATGATGCGCGGCACCGGGCAATTGCCCAAGTTCGGCGAGGACAGCTACCGCACGACCGATGGCTGGTGGCTGGTGCCCACCGCCGAGGTCACGCTGACCAACCTTGTCAACGGCCTGACGGTGGAGGAGGCCACCCTGCCCCACCGTTACGTCGCGCATACCCAGTGCTTCCGCTCGGAGGCCGGGTCGGCGGGGCGCGACACGGCCGGGATGCTGCGCCAGCACCAGTTCGAGAAGGTCGAGATGGTGTCGGTCACGCATCCCGACACCGCCATGGACGAGCACGCGCGCATGACGAACTGCGCCGAGACGATCCTGCAGAAGCTGGACCTGCCCTACCGCACGGTTATCCTGTGTTCGGGCGACATCGGCTTCGGCGCGATCAAGACCCACGACATCGAGGTCTGGCTGCCCGGGCAGGACATGTATCGCGAGATCAGTTCGGTTTCGGTCTGCGGCGATTTCCAGGCGCGGCGGATGAATGCGCGCTTCAAGCCGGCCGACGGCGGCAAGCCGCGGTTCCTGCACACGCTGAACGGCTCGGGCCTCGCGGTGGGGCGCTGCCTGATCGCCGTTCTCGAAAACGGCCAGCGCGCCGACGGCTCGGTCGATCTGCCGGCGGCGCTGCACCCGTGGCTGGGCGGCAAGACCCGGCTTATGCCGGACGGCACGCTGGCCTGACCCGCAACGCCGTGCCGGCGGCGCGTCGCGCCCCGGCCGCCGGTCACGTCGCGGCCTTGCGGGTGCTCAGCAGCAGGCTGGTTTCCGAGTTGGCAATGCCGTCGAACCGGCGGATGCGCGCCAGCACGCTGTCGAATTCTTCCAGCGTGGGGGTGCCGATCTCGACGATCAGGTCCCACCGGCCATTCGTGGTATGCACGGCGCGCACCGCGCCCAGCCCGTTGAGCTGGCGCAGGATGCGGTCGGTGCCGCGCCCCTCGATCCCGATCATCATGAACCCGCGCACCGGATCGCGGGCAGCGTCCTGCTTGAGCACGACGGTAAAGCCGAGGATGTCGCCGGACCGTTGCAACCGCTCGATCCGGGCGCGGACCGTCGTGCGCGAGACGCCGAGGCTGAGCGCGAGGTCCGAAAGCGAGGCCCGCGCATCGTGGCGCAGGGCCGAGATGAGGGCCTGATCCGTTTCATCCATTTTGCATGTATAACATTCCGTTTCGGGCAATCAATCACCGAAACGTGCGAAATGCCCGCTTCCGCCATCCGCAATTCGGACGAATTCTTGCGCGGGAAACGTCTTGGCACGAGGTGGGACATGACCGGGACAAACTGCATCCTGATCGGGGCGCCGGTGGACAGTGGCAAGCGCCGTCGCGGCTGCGTGATGGGGCCCGACGCCTATCGCGTCGCGGGCCTGGCCGAGGCGCTGGCCGATCTGGGCCACCGCGTGACCGACAGCGGCACCCTTGCGCCCGATACGGCCGACACCGCCGCCGCCCTGCCCGAGCATGTGCACGCCGCTGCCGAAACCATCGGCTGGACGCGCGTGCTGATCCGGGCGGGCCGCGCGGCCACGGCCGAGGGGGTGCCCATCTTCATGGGCGGCGATCACAGCCTGTCGCTGGGCTCGGTCGCGGGGGTGGCCGAAGCGGCGGCCGAGGCGGGGCGCCCGCAATACGTGCTGTGGCTGGATGCGCACAGCGATTACCACACCCCGCAAAGCACCGCGTCTGGCAACCTGCACGGCACCCCGCTGGGCTACGTCACCGGCCGCGCGGGGTTCGCCGGCTTCCCCGCGGTCACGGCGCCCGTTCCCGAGGAAAACATCTGCATCCTCGGGCTGCGGTCGGTCGACGCGGCGGAGCGCGAGGTGCTGCAGAAAACCGCGATCCGCACGCATGACATGCGCGAGATCGACGAGCGCGGCATCGCGCGGCCGCTCACGCGGTTTCTCGACGACGTGGCGCACGCGGGCGGCGCGTTGCACGTGAGCCTCGACGTGGACTTCCTCGACCCGGAAGTCGCCCCCGCGGTCGGCACCACCGTGCCGGGCGGCGCGACCATCCGCGAGGCGCATCTGGTGATGGAGATGATCTGCGATTCCGGGCTGATGACCTCGCTCGACCTGGTCGAGCTCAACCCCTATCTCGACGATCGCGGCCGCACGGCGCAGGTGATGGTGGATCTGGCGGCCTCGGCGCTTGGCCGCCGGGTCTTCGACCGGCCCACGCGGGCGCACAACTGACGGAGAAGGCACGATGACAATTCCCCCTTCGGACAAGGCGCTGGTGCCTTTCGTGAGCGTCGACAACATGATGAAGCTGGTGAATCACGTCGGCATCGAGCCGATGCTGCGCGGGCTGGCCGCGTATATCGAGGAGGATTTCCGCCGCTGGGACCTGTTCGACAAGGTGCCGCGCGTGGCGAGCCATTCCGCCGAGGGCGTGATCGAGCTGATGCCCACGTCGGATGGCGAGGTCTACGGGTTCAAGTACGTCAACGGCCATCCCAGGAACACCCGGGCGGGTCTTCAGACCGTCACCGCCTTCGGGCTGCTGGCGAACGTGGGCAACGGGTACCCGGTGCTGCTGTCGGAAATGACGGTTCTGACGGCGCTGCGCACGGCGGCGACATCGGCGATGGTCGCGAAGCACCTCGCGCCCAAGGGGTCGCACACGATGGCGATGATCGGGGCCGGGGCGCAATCGGAATTCCAGAGCCTTGCCATGAAGGCGCTTGTCGGCCTGAAATCGGTGCGGCTTCACGATATCGACCCGGCCGCCACCGCCAAGGCGGCGCGCAACCTTGCCGGATCGGGGCTGGAGGTCGTGCCGTGCCGGTCGGCGGAGGAAGCGATGGAAGGGGCGCAGATCATCACCACCTGCACCGCCGACAAGCAATACGCCACCATCCTGAGCGACAATATGGTGGGCCCCGGGGTGCACATCAACGCGATCGGCGGGGACTGCCCGGGCAAGACGGAGCTGGCGCGCGGCGTTCTGGAGCGGAGCGACATCTTCGTCGAATACCCCGAGCAGACCCGGATCGAGGGCGAGATCCAGCAGATGCCGCCCGACCACCCGGTGACGCAGATGTGGGACGTGCTGAGCGGCGCCAAGCCCGGACGGACCGGCGCGGGCCAGATCACGCTGTTCGACAGCGTGGGATTCGCGGTGGAGGATTTCAGCGCGTTGCGCTTCGTGCGCGACCATATCGGCGGGACGGATCACTACGCCGAACTGGACCTGCTGGCCGATCCCGACGACCCGCGCGACCTGTTCGGGATGCTGATGCGCGCCGCGCCGGGCTGACGCCGCGCCCGCTTGCGCGGCCCTCGCGCGCGGCCTAGACAGGGTCCGGCAGAACCGCGAGGGCAGCATGGCATCCTTCAAGAAATGGCGCGACCGGCGCCGCAACCCGTGGAAGGGCGTTTTCTATGACGCCTTCAAGGCGTGGAAGCGCGAGAACGGGCCGGGGCGCCTGTACGATTACGGCGACCTGCCCGCCGGCGCCGTGGTGCTGGATTTCGGCGCTTACAAGGGCGAATGGGCCGATATCGTGCTGGGCCAACAGCCCGATTGCCACCTGCACCTGTTCGAGCCGCATCCGGGCTTCGCCGCGGCGCTGGTCACGAAATACGCGGGCGATGCGCGGGTGACGGTGCATGATCACGCGCTCGGGCGGCGCGCGGGCGCGCTGACCCTGTCGGATGCGGAAAACGCGTCATCGGCGGTGGCGGATCATGACAAGGGGGTCGAGGCGCGCGTCGTCAGCGCCGCGGATTTCTTCGCGGGCGGGCATTTTCCACGGATCGACCTTGTGAAGATGAACATCGAGGGCGGCGAATACGACCTGCTGCCCGCGCTGATCGAAACCGGGGTCATCCGGCGGATCGCGCGCCTGCAGGTGCAGTTCCACCTTTTCGCCGAACGCATGGTCCCGATGCGGGACGCCATCCGCAACGACCTTGACCGCACGCATGAGTGCGCGTGGTGCTATCCCTTCGTCTGGGAGGAATGGCGGCAAACCGGGGTGGGATGACGCCCGGCCGCGCTGTCAGCCCCGTTCGGCGACAGACCCGTACACGCTGTCGCGGTAGGCGGCCATCGTGGCCTCGTCGGCCACGACCGGCTGGCCCAGTTGCCGCGCCAGATCGAAGAACCCCCTGCCCGGCAGCCCCGTCCCCCGCGCGACGACCAGCGACGCCACGAAGGGCCGCCGCGCGGCGGCGTCCTCGTGCATGGTGGCCTCGAGCGCGGCGGTGATGCGGCGCACCGCGCCCGGCAGGTAGAAGCCCATCGCGCGGGCCAGCTGCCCGTATGTCACGGGGCGCCTGTCGGGCGGCAGCATCATCAGGTGATGGCGCACGCGGTGGACGAGTTCGGGATCGGGCGCCGCCGGTCGGGCCGGGGCGGCTGTCGGCGGCGGCACTTCGCGCAGGGTGCCGTCCGCCGCGATCTCGGCGGCCCATGCACGGGCGGGGGTCCGGATCGTGAGCCGGCTGGACGTTCCATCGGCGCCCGTGCCTTCGTCCAGTTCGCGGTGAATGTCACCGTTGCCAAGCCCGGCGACCAGCACCTCGGGCGTGAGGCCCAGCTTGGGCGCGAGATAGGCCGGGTCGATGCTGAGGTCCTCGCCATCCCAATGGACGGCCGAGGCCGGGACCGGGCGCGAGAGAACCGGGCTCTGGCCCGTGTCGGCGCTGTAATAGGGGTTGGTGCCCGCCTCGTGGTCCGTCAGGTCGACGATGTCGCGCAGTTCCGGCAGCGCGGCGCGCAACATGTTCTCGATCCCGTCGCGCAGCGTGGCGGCCGAGGCCGCGCAGCCCTGGCAGCCCCCCGACATGCGCAGGTAGGCGACCGCATCGGTCACCCGCTCGACCGCGACATGCCCGCCATGCGCGGACGGTTTATCGAGCGTCCTTATGGACCGACCAGCTTGGCCACAACCTGCAGGTCGTGGGCGCCTGGTCTGGTGCCACATATGAAG
>NZ_JBKOTX010000089.1:0-22427 GCF_047086965.1 Roseovarius halophilus (ex Wu et al. 2025)
AGCTTCGAGGGCCCCCCGCAGGTGGTGGCGACGATGCTGGTGCGTCCGGCAGGCCCCGACAGCGGCGAGGCCCCCGGGCGTGTCGGTCCGGGCTGCCGGGTTTGCCCGGTCGAGGGCTGCGCCGCGCGACGCCAGCCCAGTTTGCTCCAGGATCCGGGATAGGCCCGCCGGACGCAGGCGCATCGGGCTTTGACGCGCCGTGGAAAGGGTGTGATAAACGGATACTTTCCTTGGGAGGGGAGAGCACGAGGGAGGACGCAGACATGGGCCGCCGTGTCCTGTTGATCGAGGATGAGCCGAACATCATCGAGGCCATAAGCTTCATGCTGTCCAAGGATGGCTGGACCGTGCACACCCATGCCGATGGCGAAACGGCGGTGGATCGGGTGCGCGCGGGGCCGCCCGATCTGCTGATCCTCGACGTGATGCTGCCCGGGCGCAGCGGCTTCGACATCCTGCGCGACCTGCGCGAGGGGGCGGAGGCCGACCCGGACCTGCCCATCCTGATGCTGACCGCCCGCGGCCAGCAACGCGACCGCGACATGGCCGAACAGCTGGGCGCGACCCGGTTCATGACCAAGCCCTTTTCCAACTCCGAGGTGCTCGAGACCGTCCGGGCGCTGGCGGGGCCATGACACCGCCCGCGCCGGACGGGCGTCGCCGCGTCGAGTATCTCGAACGCGGCACCTACCGCCAGCGCCGCTATCGCGACGCGGCGCGCATCCTTCCGGTCTTTGCTACCGTGCTCTTTTTCCTGCCGCTGTTCTGGCAGTGGGACAGTGCAGCGGGCGTCCGGCCCAGCGTGACGATCGTCTATCTCTTCGGACTCTGGCTGGCGCTGATCGGCCTGGCGGCGTTACTGTCGCGCCGCATCCGCGTGGACGACCCCGTGGGCACGACCCCGCCGGGTGCCGGGGAGGCGCCCGAGAAATGATCTCGTTCAACCTGCTGATCGCGGTCTCGCTTGGCTATGTGGCGTTCCTGTTCCTGGTCGCCTTCGCCGCCGAGCGGCGCGCGCGGCGCGACCGTGGCCAGTGGCTGCGCAACCCGCTGGTCTACACCCTGTCGCTGTCGATCTACTGCACCGCCTGGACCTTCTACGGCGCGGTGGGCTATGCGGCGCGCTCGGGGTTCGAATACCTGACCATCTACCTCGGCCCCACGATCGTCATGATCGGCTGGTGGTGGATCCTGCGCAAGCTGGTGCGCATCGGCAAGACCCAGCGGATCACCTCGGTGGCCGACCTGATCTCGTCGCGCTTCGGCAAATCCACGGCGCTGGGGGTGCTGGTCACACTCCTGGCCGTCGTGGGGACCACGCCCTATATCGCCTTGCAACTGCAATCGGTCACCCAGTCGCTGGCGGTCTTCGCCGCGCAGCCGGGATCTGGCTGGGTCTCCGGCGAATTCGAGGGGGCCGCCATCTGGATCGCCGTGGGCCTGGCGGTCTTTACGCTGATCTTCGGCACCCGCAACCTGGATGTGAACGAACGCCACCACGGCGTGGTCATGGCGGTCGCCGTCGAGGCGGTGGTCAAGCTTTTCGCACTGATCGCCGTGGGCGTCTTCGTCGTCTGGGGCATGTCCGGCGGCGTGGGCCAGACGCTGGCCCGCATTGATGCCTCGTCCATTGCCGAGTGGCAGCCGGTGCCGCACCGCTGGGTCGGGTTGATCTTCCTGTCGGGGGCAGCCTTCCTGACCCTGCCGCGCATGTTTCAGGTCATGGTGGTCGAAAACGCTGACGAAAAGCACCTGTCGACGGCAAGCTGGGCCTTCCCGCTCTATGTCTTGGCGATGAGTCTTTTCGTGGTGCCCATCGCCGTGACGGGCATGGACCTCTTGCCCGAAAACGCAAACCCCGACCTTTTCGTGCTGACCATTCCGTTGGCCACTGGCAACGACGGGCTGGCGGTCCTGTCCTTCCTGGGCGGCTTCTCCTCGGCGACCTCCATGGTGATCGTGGCGACCATCGCCCTGGCCACCATGGTGTCCAACCACATCGTCGCGCCGGTCTGGCTGAGTTCGACCCAGCAGGGCGCGGCGCTGTCCGGCGACGTGCGCGGGGTCATCATCATGTCTCGGCGCGTCTCGATCGCGGCGATCCTCGCGCTGGGCTATTTCTATTTCCGGCTGTCGGGGGGCGGGGCCGCGCTGGCCTCGATCGGCCTGGTCTCCTTCGCCGGGGTGGTCCAGGTGCTGCCGGCCATGATTGCGGGCATATTCTGGCGCGGGGCCAACCGGATCGGGGCCGGCACCGGGGTGGGGGTCGGATTTGCCATCTGGGCCTGGACGCTGTTCCTGCCCAGTTTCGGCGCCGGGGCGGTCCTGCCCGAGGCCGTCATGGCGCAGGGCCCCTTCGGCTGGGGCTGGCTGCGGCCCTATGCGCTGTTCGGCATCTCCGGGCTGGACCCGGTGGTGCATACCGTCTTCTGGTCGATGTTCTTCAACACGGCCGCGCTGGTGGTCCTGTCGATCCTGACGTTTCCCAACCCGATGGAGCGGCTGCAGGGCGCGCAGTTCGTCAATGTTTTCGAAAACTCCGCCGGCGCGCGCACCTGGGCCCAGAGCGCGGCCCGCGCCGAGGACCTGCTGATCATGGCCCAGCGCATCATCGGCCATGCCGAGGCGCAGGCGATGTTTCGCGAGGAGGCCCGTGCCCAGGGCATCCACGGCTACCTGCCCGAGGTTACGCCCGAACTGATCGGCCGGCTGGAGCGACTGTTGGCAGGTTCCGTGGGCGCGGCGACGGCCCATGCCATGGTGGGGCAACCGACCGGATCTGCGGCGGTATCGGTCGAGGACCTGATCGCGGTGGCCGACGAGACCGCCCAGATCGTGGAGTATTCAAACCGCCTGGAGGCCAAGAGCGCCGAACAGGAACGCACCGCCCGGGCCCTGCGCGAGGCCAACGAGAAACTGACCGCGATCTCGATCCAGAAGGACGCCTTTCTCAGCCAGGTCAGCCACGAGTTGCGCACGCCCATGACCTCGATCCGGTCGTTCTCGGAAATCCTGCGCGAGGGTGAGATCGACACCGAGGCGCGGGCCCGTTTCGCCGGGATCATCCACCAGGAATCGACCCGGCTGACGCGGCTGCTCGATGATCTGCTCGACCTGTCCTACCTGGAAAACGGTCAGGTGCAGCTCGACATCGGGCGCGGCAGCCTTGGCGACGTGCTTGACCGGGCGGTCATGGCCTCGGGCGTGTCCGGCGACCGGCTGGCGCTGCATCGTGACCCGGCGCGCGAGGCGGTGCCGATCGAATCGGACCTGGAGCGGCTGACCCAGGTCTTCATCAATCTGATTACCAATGCCGCGAAGTACTGCGACGCCGACCGGCCCGAACTGAGCATCCGGGTGCTGGCCGACCAGCAGATCTGCCAGGTCGATTTCATCGACAATGGCACCCCGCTGGAGGCCGACGCGCAAGTCCTGATCTTCGAGAAATTCTCGCGGCTGGCCGACGAAGGCAAGGCCGGCGGGGCTGGGCTGGGCCTCGCGATCTGCCGCCAGATCATGGAGAGCCTGGGTGGCGGCATCAGCTATCTGCCGGGGCAGGGCGGCCCGGCGTTCCGGGTCACTCTCCGCCGGGAGTTGCGCGTGGCCGCGCAATAGGGCGGCGTTAGCGTGCTGGTAACCGCGCCGGGTCTAGCCTGCTGGCGCCCGGGCGGCCGATGCCCGGGCCAGACGAAACTCAGAAGAGGCAGGCGCAATGACAGGGCGTAACGCGGGCGCCAACCCGGCGCTGGCCCGGATACTTGGCAGGTTCGACGGGGCTGCCCCGGCGCAGGACGGCGATGCCGAACCGGAACCGGGACGGGGCATCCGCGTGGCGGTGCTGCGTGCGGCCGACCGCGCGGTCGGCCTCTCCCTCACGGTGCAGGGGCTCACCGACGAGAGATGCACGCCCGATGCGCTCGTGGCCGAGGGGCCGGCGGGTTGGGTTCTTTTCGCCCTGACCGCCCCGGGCGAGACTGGCCTTGCCGGCCTCGTGATGCTGGACCCGGCCCTGCGCAGCGCCATGATCGAGGTTCAGACCATGGGCGTCCTTCTCGACGCGGCCGAGGGCGACCGCCCGGTCACCCCGACCGATGCCGTCTTGGCCCGGCCTGTGGTTGAGGCCCTCTTGCAGGAGCTGGGCCGGGCCGGGCAGGCGGACCTGCCCACGGGCATGGCCGACTGGACACTTGGCCCGCTGCCCGATCTGCGCGCGGCGGCGCTGATGCTGCGCGACAGCGACTACCGCCTGCTGGAGGTCACGGTGCAGATCGGCGGGACGGACCGGCGGGGCGCGCTGCGGCTGGCCCTGGCCAGCGGCCCGGCGCAGCCCGAGGCTGCCCCCGAACCCGCCGAGGTACCCGACGACTGGTCCGGGGCCTTCCGCGCCAGCCTCGAACTGGCCCCGGCGGAGCTTGAGGCGATCCTCGGCCGCCTGACCCTGCCGCTGTCGCAGGTTGACGCCTTCGAGAGCGGCCAGCTGGTGCCGTTGGGCGGGTTGACTCTCGACCGGGTGCACCTTGAAAGCGCCGGGGAAAGTCTGGTCCGGGTGCGGTTGGGCCAGGTCTCGGGTGCGCGGGCGGTGAAACTCGATCAAACCACCCCCGAGATGGAGGCGCTGCACCGTCCGCCCCGACCCGCGCCCGGCCCGCCGCCAGACGACCCCAACCCCCAGGCGGGCAAGACGCTTGCCGGCGCAGGCAACGCGGCACCTGTGGCCGTTGACCCGCCCGAGGACGGCCAGGGCGCGCGTGCGCAATCGGTGTCGTCGTGAAGCGCGACAGCCCTTTGCGCGAAAACCCCGCGCGCGTCAGCGTCCGGCGAAGGCCTCCAGCTGGGGCCGCAGCGGCGCCAGATCGTAGCCCGCCCTGCCCGTCGCCTCGAGCACCGCATCAACGCCCAGCGTGCCCGCACGCCCCAGCGCCCAGAGCACCGAACACCGCGTACCCGAGGCGCAATAGGCCAGAACAGGCCCCGGCGCAGTGTCGATCGCCTGCATCTGCCGGTCGATGGTCTCGGGGCCGATGGCGGGATGCGTCACCGGGTGATTGACGAAGTCCAGCCCCGCCGCCCGCGCCGCCTCTTCCATGACGGCTGCGTGGTGGTCGGGCGGGTTTTCCGCATCGGGGCGGTTGCAGATTACCAGGCGGTAACCGGCCGCGGCGATGGCGGGAAGGTCGGCGGGGTCGATCTGGGGTGAAACGGCGTGGTCGGGGCTGAGCGGGCGAATATCCATAGCGTCGGTCTAGGACGGCGCGGGGCGCGTTGTCCAGCCCGGGCAGGATCGCGATTTCATGGCGGACGACACGCATCAGTATCTTGAAATATTTGAGCGGCGCGCGTATCTTTCGGGAATGGATATGAGTCCCGAAAAATTTGACGCCATGGATGCCGCCGCCACCGAGGCGGCAGAGGTCCTCAAGGCGCTGTCGAACCCGCAACGCCTGCGGTTGCTCTGCTCGCTTTTGGCCGGGCCGCGCAGCGTCGGCGAATTGGAGCAGGCCCTCGGTGCCAGCCAGTCCTACGTTTCGGGCCAACTGGCCCGTTTGCGCTCGGAGGGCATGGTGCAGGCCGAGCGCGATGGCCGGACGATCTACTACTCGTTGGCCGACACTCGCGTGATACCGATCATCGAACGGCTCTACGACGTGTTTTGCCCCGCGCCCTAGCCCAGCAGCACGCCCACCACGACGCAGCCCAGACCCAGCGCCGAGAGCATGAAGGCCCCAAGGTTGAGCGGCAGCGCCTTTTGGATGCGCGCCCTCAGGTCCTCGTCGCTCAGCCCCGCGCGGCGGGCGCGCTGCACCTTGACGATGCTGGCGATGATCCCGGCCAGCCCGAGCAGCGACAGGGCGGCACCGATCCAGACGAGGGTTTGCATGACAGGCTCCGCTTGTGCTGAACCCGGCCTAGCGCGGGGCCGTGGCGCGTGCAAGCGCAACCCTCTTGCAGGGCCGGGCGCGGGCGGCTAGGCAGGCCGCCCGAGGATGCGCAAACGGCCAGCAGGAAGGTCCCCAGATGAGCGATACCGACGACGTCACCGAGTCCCAGTACAAGATTTCCGCAGGCGAACTGCGCCAATTCGTCGAGCGCTACGAACGGCTCGAGGCCGAGAAGAAGGACATTGCCGACCAGCAAAAGGAAGTCATGGCCGAGGCCAAAGGCCGTGGCTACGACACCAAGGCCATGCGCAAGCTGATCGCGATGCGCAAGCGTGAACCCCAGGAGATCGCCGAGGAAGAGGCGGTGCTCGAGGTCTACAAGGAAGCGCTGGGGATGTAATGGGCCGTGGCCCGGCCCCCGGGCCGGGTCCGCCTCAGAAGCGGTCCAGCAGGCGCCGCAGGTAATCGAGTTCCAGCTCGGGGCGCTGCTGATCGCCCGAACGGTCGCGCAGTTCCTGCAGCAGTTCCTCGGCCCGGCGATAGACATCCTCGTCGCCCAGCATGGTCTCGTCGCTGCCGAACTGGCCCGACTCTCCCATCTGACGGCCCAGCGGATCGCGGCGGCCCGGTTCAGGGCTTCCATCGGCACGGCCCTGCTGGGTGCCCTGACCCTCCTGCGGCTGATCCTGCTGGTTCTCGGCCAGCGCCTCGCCCAGATTGCGCATCCCGTCGCGCAGGGCGTCAAGGGCCTCGGACTGCCGATCGATGGCCTCGGCCATGTCCTCGCCGCGCAGGGCCTCCTCGGCCCCTTCCATGGCATCCTCGGCACGGCCGAGCGCCTCGCCCGCGCGGTCGGCGGCGTCACCGCTCAGGCCGGGCAGGGCGTTGCGCAACTGGTTCAGGCCCTCGCGCAGGGCGTTCTGCCGATCGGCGAGCGATCCGTCTTTGGTGGCCTCGCCGCCCTGGCCGCCTTCGCCGGTCATGCCCTGCTGCGTGTTGTCGCCCTGGCCCGGTCCCTCGCCCTGCTGGCCGTCCTGTCCGGGCTGGCCCGGTTGATCCTCGCCGCCCGGCTGCTGGCCCTGTTGGCCCTGCTGCGGGTCCTGGTTGAACTGGTCCTGAAGGTCGCGGAAGGCATCGTCGTTGAGCTGCTGCTGATCGCGCAGCGTCTCGGCCAGGTCCTGCATGGATTGCTCGCCGGGGGTCTGCGGGCCGTCGCCACCTTCGCCTTGGGTGACGCGCATGTTCTCCATCATCTGGTTCAGCTGCTCCATGAGCTGCTGCGCCTCGGCCATGCGGCCCTCTTCCATCAGCTCCTGGATGCGGTCCATCAGCGCGTCGAGCTCGTTCTGGGTAACTTGCCGGTTCTCCTCGCTGCTGTCGGGCTGGTCGGTGCCGTCCTCGGCCGGCTCGGCGTTCTCGGCCAGCATGCGCATGTACTGGTCCATGGCCTCACGCAGTTCGTTCATAAGCTCCTGGATTTCCGCGTCGGAGGCGCCGTTGCGCATGGCTTCGGCCAGGCGATCCTGGGCGCGTTCGAGCCGGTCGCGGGCATCGGCAAGCGAGCCTTCCTCAAGCAGCACCGCAAGATCCCAGAGCGCCTGGGCAATCTCCTCCTGCGCGGTATCCGACAGGCCGTCTTCGATCTCTGCCTCAAGCCGCCGCAGGGTCACGCGCAGCCGCAGGTAACTGGTCTCGTTGTCGAAGATCTCGTCCGGGCGGTAGGAAATGGCGCGCAGCACCTTGGCCACGCGCGGCGCATTGTCCTTGGCCCAGAGCAGATCGCGGCGCTGCTCGATCACCGCCCTTGCGACGGGTTCGAAAAACCGGCGCCCGGGCAGGCGCATCTGTTCTCGGGGACTGGTTCCCGACTGGCCCACTGCGTCCTCGACGGTCAGGCTCAGCGTGACCGGCAGGTTCGCCCAGGGGTGCTGGGAAAAATCGTCGATCAGGCTTTCCTCGAACTCTGCCCGGTCGCCCGAGATTGGCATCGGTAGGTCGACCACCAGAGGCTTGCGCGGGTCGGGGTCGTCGGCCAGCCCGTGGCTGCGATCGACCTGTGACAGGTCCAGCTCGATCCGGGCCTCGCCCGCCACCACGCCATTGTCGTCCGTTGCCCGGAAGGGCTGCGCCATCTCGCCCGAGGCCTCGACCTCGACGGCCCCTGCCAGCTCCACCTCGGGGGCGGCATCGGGCACCATGGTGACATCCCAGCCGGCCCCACCCGCGCCGAGGATTTCAAGCCGGCCGGATTGGGTCACCTCGAAGCTCTGCTGGAGATCGGAGGCGGGCGGCACGTCGCCGGTACGGCCCGACACGGTTTCCGAGACGGACAAGTCGCCCATCTCGCCGTAAAGCCGCACCGTGATCAGGGCCCCGTCGGACGCGCGGATCGTCCGCCCCTGAAGGTCGGCCAGATAGAGCGTCGGCTTGCCGGTATAGGCGGGCGGCTCGACCCAGCCTTCCCAGACCGGGCCGGTCGCGATCTGCCCGTTTCCGCCGATCTGCGTCTCGACCACGCTGCCCACGCGCAGAAGCGATCCGAACATCAGCGCCACAACGAAGACCAGCAGCGCGATATAGCGCAGGCCATAGGGGTCGGCCCGCGACAGCCGCAGGTCCGGCTCCACCGCGCGGGCCGCCTGCGTGCGTTCGGCCATGCGTTGCAGGTGGACGCGCCAGACCGCCTCGGAGGCGGCATCCCCCGCGCCGATGGCCTGGCCATCCTCCAGCGCCGCGATGGGGCGGCCGGGCAGCCGGGCGTCGACCCGTGCGACGGCCTCTTGCCGCTTTGGCGCCCGGACCTGCCTGGCCCCGCGCCACAGCGTCCAGCCCAGTGCCATAACGACCAGGACGGCAAAGCCCCAGACCGCCTCGAGCGGCAGGCTGTCCTGCCAGCCCATGACCAGCGGCGCCACGCCCAGCAAAAGCACCGTCCAGGCAGGCCAGAAGGCACGCGTGACCCGCTCGGCCCAGAGCCCGGCGAGGGTCAGGACGATGGGCATTTTCAGATGCCTTGGGGTCTGCTCTGCGCGGATGGGATGCCTCGCTCTGTCGCCTCGGCTGTGCGGTCGCCGCGCTACAGCCACTCCGGAATGGTATCTCGATTCAACATCTCGTCAAAGGTCGGGCGTCGGCGGATAACCGCGAATTGATCGCCATCGACCAGCACTTCGGGGATCAGCGGGCGCGAGTTGTACTCGCTCGCCATGACCGCGCCATAGGCCCCAGCGGATCGAAAGGCGATCAAGTCGCCCTCGGCCAGGCTGGGCAGCATCCGGCCCTTGGCAAAGGTGTCGCCGCTTTCACAGACCGGTCCGACGATGTCATAGGGGGTCATGACCGCGCCCGGTGCTGCCTCGCGCAGAGGCACGATCTCGTGCCAGGAGTCATACATGGCCGGGCGGATCAGGTCGTTCATCGCGGCGTCCGTGATCAGGAATTCGCGCCCTTCGCCGTGCTTGACATAGGTCACTCCGGCCACCAGCAGACCGGCATTGCCTGCGATCAGGCGCCCCGGTTCGATCTCGATCTCGCAGCCAAGGTGGCCCACGACTTCGCGCAGCATCTCGCCGTATTCAACCGGCAGCGGCGGCGCGGCATTCGAATGCTCATAGGGAATGCCCAGCCCCCCGCCAAGGTCCAGCCGGCGGATGTCATGGCCATCGGCGCGCAGGGTCTCGGTCAGGTCCACCACCTTCTGATAGGCCAGACGGAAGGGCGCCAGATCGGTGAGCTGGCTGCCGATGTGCACGTCAATGCCCACGGCCTCGAGCCCCGGCAGGCCGGCGATCTCGGCATAGACCTCGCGGGCGCGGGCCAGCGGAACGCCGAACTTGTTCTCGGCCTTGCCGGTCGAGATCTTCTCGTGCGTCTTGGCGTCCACGTCCGGGTTCACCCGCACCGTCACCGGGGCCACGACGCCAAGTGCCACGGCCACCTGCGACAGCGCGCGCATTTCCGGCTCGCTCTCGACGTTGAACTGGCGGATGCCACCCTCCAGCGCGAGGCGCATCTCGTCGCGGGTCTTGCCGACCCCGGAAAAGACGATCCGCTCGCCGGGCACGCCGGCCGCCCGGGCGCGCAGGTATTCCCCGCTCGAGACGACATCCATGCCCGCGCCCGCATCCCCCAGCAGCTTGATCACGGCCAGGTTGCTAAGGGCTTTCATGGCGAAACAGACCAGGTGATCGGTGCCTGCGAGGGCCTCGTCGAACAGCCGATAGTGCCGCAGCAGCGTGGCGCTGGAATAGACGTAGAACGGCGTGCCCACTTGGGCGGCGATCTCGGAAACGGCGACGTCCTCGGCATGAAGCGCGCCGTCGCGATACAGGAAATGATCCATTCCGGGTCCCTTCGTAAGTCTCGCGCGGGTCTATCAGGTCTTGCGAAAAGCCCAAGGTTTCTTTGGGTCAAAAATACCGCACCGCGACAGGTCAGCCCGCGCCACGCCGCCGCAGCGCGTCGCCGCGTCCATGTCCGAGTGAAAGTGTCGAGGCAGCGACACCGTTCAGGTCCGGCCCATGCGCAGGAAAAGGTAGAGCGGCAGCCCGCAGGACACCCCGATGCAGAATGTCGCAGGGATGGCGATCAGCCCCACCCAGCGCCGCTGCGTCACGCTTTCCCAGATCACCCAGATCGTCAGGGCCGCTGCGGCAATGGTCAGGTCCCAGACCAGCCCCGATGTCGCGGCATTCGCGTGCCAGGCCTCGACCATGGCCATGAGAGACCAGCCGTTTTCCTGAAACCACGAGACGAAATACCACATCGGGTGGATCGTGCCCCAGACGGCCAGCGCCAGGAAAAGCCAGCGCATCACAGCGACAGCCCCACCGACACTATGCCGTTGGTGGCGCCCAGATTGGCATTCGTGCTCACACCCGCGTTGTCGACCGAGACACCGACCCCGGCACTCGGGCGGACGGGCGGGGCGTCGGCACCGCAGGCGGCGGTGCCCAGCAGGGCGATCAGGGCAAGGATTGGTCTCATGACAACGCCTCCTTCCAGCGGGCGATCTGGTCGCGGACACGGTCCGGGGCCGTTCCCCCGTAGGAAATACGGCTGCGCACGGAATTGTCCACGCCCAGCACGTCGAAAACCCCCGCGGTGATCCCGGCATGGCAGGCCTGCATGACCTCGAGCGGCAGGTCGGGCAAGTCGCAGCCCCGCGCCTCGGCCTCGGCCACCAGCGCGCCGGTGACGTGATGCGCCTCGCGGAAGGGCAGGCCCAGTTCGCGCACCAGCCAGTCGGCCAGGTCGGTCGCGGTCGAGAACCCGCCCGAGGCGGCGGCGCGCAGGGTCTCGGACCGGGCGCCCATGTCCGCCACCATACCGGCCATCGCCGCCAACCCCAGCATCAGGTTGTCGGCGGCGTCGAAGACCTGTTCCTTGTCCTCCTGCATGTCCTTGGAATAGGCCAAGGGCAGGCCCTTCATCACCGTCATCAGCGCCACATTGGCCCCGAAGATGCGCCCGACCTTGGCGCGCAGCAGTTCCGCGGCATCCGGGTTGCGCTTTTGCGGCATGATCGAACTGCCGGTGGACCACTTGTCGGACATGGTGACGAATCGGAACTGGGCGGAGGACCAGATCACCAGTTCCTCGGCCAGCCGCGACAGATGAATCGCGCAGATCGACGCGGCCGAGAGGAACTCCAGCGCGAAATCCCGCGCCGAGACAGCGTCGAGCGAATTGGCCATGGGCGCGTCAAAGCCCAGGTCATGGGCTGTCATCTGCCGGTCGATGTCGAAGGGGGTGCCGGCCAGCGCCGCGGCGCCGAGGGGCGATTCGTTCATCCGCTTGCGCGCATCGGCAAAGCGGGCGCGGTCGCGCCCGAACATCTCGACATAGGCCATCATGTGATGTCCCCAGGTCACGGGCTGAGCGGTCTGCAGGTGGGTGAAGCCCGGCATGACCCAGTCCGCCCCCTGTTCGGCCTGGCCCAGCAGCGCCTTTTGCAGCGCCACGAGGCCGGCCTCGGCCGCATCGCACTGGTCCCGCACCCAGAGCCGGAAATCCACCGCCACCTGGTCGTTGCGGCTGCGGCCCGTGTGCAGCCGGCCCGCCGGATCGCCGATCAACTCTTTCAGGCGGGCCTCCACGTTCATGTGGATGTCTTCCAGCGCGGTGGAAAAGGCGAATGCGCCGCCCTCGATTTCTGACAAGACCGTGAGCAGCCCTTCCCGGATCGCATCGGCGTCCTTTTGTGAAATGATACCCCGGGCCGCCAGCATGGCCGCATGTGCACGAGACCCGTCGATGTCCTGTTTCGCCAGACGCCTGTCAAACCCGATTGAGGCGTTGATCGCCTCCATGATCGCATCCGGGCCGCTTCCGAAGCGGCCGCCCCACATTGCATTCGATCCCGATTTGTCCGACATGGGTCCCCGCAGTCCAGAGGTGATGACATGAAGAAAGCGCTAATCCTGACGGCCGCAGCCGCCATAGGCCTTTCCGGAGGGCTATACTTGGCCTTGGGCGGCAGGGAAAGCCCCGCGCCTGCCGCCGCGGCGGCGGATTACTCCGCGCTGGAAGAGATGCGCGCCGGCGACATGACCAAGCTGCAATTCGGCGAGGCACCCCGATCGGAGGTGGCCTTTTCGTCCGAGGACGGCGAGGAGATGACGCTCGCCGCCTACGAAGGCAAATACGCGCTCGTCAATTTCTGGGCCACCTGGTGCGCGCCCTGCCGCAAAGAGATGCCGCAACTGGCCGAGCTTCAAGAAGAATTCGGCGGCGCGGACTTCGAGGTCGTCACCATCGCCACAGGCCGCAACCCGCGCCCGGCGATGGAGTCCTTTTTCGCCGAGATCGGTGTCGAGGCCCTGCCGTTGCACAGTGATACCAGCAGCGCCCTGGCCCGCGACATGGGCGTGCTGGGCCTGCCGGTCACGCTGATCCTCGACCCGGCGGGCCGTGAAATCGCCAGGCTGCAGGGCGACGCAGACTGGGCCAGCGACGAGGCCAAGGCGATCGTCGCGGCCCTGCTCGCCGGTTAGGCTCGCGCCTCAGGGCGCGAGGAATGTGACGCCGGACATCTGCGCGATCTCCCGGCAATCGGCCTCGTAGCGCTCGGTGAGAAATTGGACGGTATCCGTGGTCCATCCGGGCAGGTCGATCTCCTCTTCGATGGCCTCGGGCAGCGCGTATTCTTCCAGAAACGCCGAGATGATCCGCTGCGTCTGCGCTTCGGTTTGCGGCGGATTGGACTCGAGCTCGGTGACGAAGCGTTTCATGCCCGCCGCGCTCATGATCGACTGCAGCAGGTCGAAGCTGCCCTCGATGCGCATGCGCGGGTCCACGCCCGCAATCTCGCGGATCAGCGGGGCCCAGATCAGCGGCGTGTCCTCGTTGCACCAGACGGTGAGCCGGGCGCGCGGGATCAGGGTGCGAATCTTGGTGGCAACTTCCGACCAGCGCATGTCGGCCGGGGCCAGGCCACCCATGAAGTCGTTGAAATCGTTGTCGGGAATCGCGTTGAACACTGCAGGAAGCCAGGTGGCCGGATTGCGCAGCCCCAGGAAGATCTCGATCTCGTCATCGGGAAAGATCGCGTCGATGCCCGTGAATTTCTCGTCGCCCAGACGGTAGATCTGGCCGCGGTTGAAAATGCGCCGGTGCACGCACATGAACTGTTCGTTGGACATCACGAGACGGTTGCAGTCTTCGGCATCGACGATCGCGTCGAGCAGGATGTCGCGGGTGTCGGGAGCGGGCGGGCCGCCGTCCAGCCCCTGGATCGTCTCGCGCAGCAGGCGGCGATACTTGCTGGGGCCGGGCACCTTGATGCCCTTGGCGGCAAAGGCATCGCCGTTGCGCAGCAGGGACTTGAGAAGCCGGTCCTCGTCCGTGCGATTGGCCCCGATGTGAAAGACGATCTGCATCCCGGTCCCGCCCATGGTATTTGTTCGCGCCAAAGCATAGGCCGCAATCGCGGGGTCGAAAACCGGTTTCCGCGCCGCACGCGCCAGGCCGCCGTGCGGCCGCCCGCCCCGAGGCTTGCGCCAGGTCTCGACCCGCGCTAGACGACGGCCCTGTGCCCCTATAGCTCAGCTGGTAGAGCAACTGATTTGTAATCAGTGGGTCGGGAGTTCGAGTCTCTCTGGGGGCACCACGCAAACCGGTTTGGTCGCAGCGCGGCATCCGTCGTTCTCGGTCCCATTGAAGATGCATCGCGCCCCGGCCCGGATTCGGACTGGCATTGTGCGGCACAGTCGATAGTTTCGCCGCACAGCAGCAATGAGGAGCCGCACCATGCCCTATACCGTCTCGCTTGCGGGCAAGACCGCCATCATCACCGGCTCGACCTCGGGCATCGGGCTCGGGATCGCTCGGGAACTGGCCGGGGCCGGGGCCGATATCGTGCTCAATTCCTATACCGATGACGAGGCAGACCATGCCCTGGCCGAAGAGATCGCCCGGGACCACGGCGTCACCGCCCGCTACATTCAGGCCGACATGGCTGATGCCGACCAGTGCCGCGCCCTGATCGACAAGGCAGGGGTCTGCGATATCCTGGTCAACAATGCGGGCATTCAGCATGTCGCGCCGGTGGATCAGTTCCCGACTGCCAAATGGGACGCGATCATCGCCATCAACATGTCCTCGGTTTTTCACACCACGGCCGCCGCCCTGCCGATGATGCGCGAGGCGGGCTGGGGGCGCATCGTCAATGTCGCCTCGGCCCACGGACTGACCGCCTCGCCCTTCAAATCCGCCTATGTGACCGCCAAGCATGGCGTCATGGGCCTGACCAAGACCGTGGCCCTGGAAACCGCCCAAGAGCCGATCACCGCCAACGCCATCTGCCCGGGCTACGTGCTGACCCCGCTGGTCGAGGAACAGATCCCCGACACCATGAAGGAATACGACATGGACCGCGAGACGGTGATCCGCGAGGTCATGCTCAAGCGCCAGCCGTCGAAGGATTTCGCCACGGTCGAACAGATGGGCGGCACCGCGATCTTCCTGTGCTCCGACGCCGCCGCGCAGATCACCGGGACCTCGATCTCGGTTGATGGCGGCTGGACCGCGCTGTGAGGGGCCGGGCGTGACGCTGCGTATCAACCTCGCCCTGCAGGGCGGCGGTGCCCACGGGGCCTTTACCTGGGGCGTTCTCGATCGGCTGCTGGAAGAGGATGACCTGGAGATCGCCGCGATCTCGGGCACCTCGGCCGGGGCCATGAACGGGGCGGCGCTGAAATCCGGGTTCCTTGCGGGCGGGCACGCGGGCGCGCGCGAGACGCTGGACTGGCTGTGGCAGAAGATCGGCGCGACCGGGGCCGATGGCATCAGCGACTGGATGCAGGCCTGGCTGCCCGACCCGGGCTATGTCAGCCGCGCGCTGGAATACGCGCCGGGCTTTGTCTGGAGCGACATGCTGGGTCGGATGATGTCGCCCTACGGCTGGGGGCCGCTCTACCGCAATCCACTGACCCCTATTGTCGAGAAATTCGATTTCGGCCGGGTCTGCGCCCAGGACGGGCCGGCCCTTTTCGTCTGCGCCACCCAGGTGCGCGACGGCAAGATCCGGGTCTTCTCGGGCGAGCGGATCACGACGCAGGCCATCGTGGCCTCGGCCTGCCTGCCGACGCTGTTCCAGGCGGTCGAGGTCGAGGACCCCGAGACCGGCAACACCGAGGCCTTCTGGGACGGCGGCTATACCGGCAACCCGGCCCTGTTCCCGCTGTTCGAACCCGAGCTGCCGCAGGATATCGTGGTGGTCAACATCAACCCGCTGCACCGCGACCAGCTGCCGCGCACGCCGACCGAGATCCAGAACCGCATCAACGAGATCAGCTTCAATTCCTCGCTGCTGCGCGACTTGCGGGCCATCGATTTCGTGCAGCGGCTGCTGGACGAGGGCAAGATGGAAGAGGGCGTGATGAAACGCCCGCTGATCCACATGATCGCCGACGACGGGTTGATGAATGACCTTTCGGTCGCAACCAAGACGGTCGCCGTGCCCTCGGTCATCGCCCAGCTCAAGGCATCGGGGCGCCGGGCCGCCGGGGCTTTTCTGCGCGACCACAAGGCGCAGATCGGGGTGACGCAGAGCGCCAACCTGCGCACCATGTTCGAATAACCGGGGTTTGCCCGGGGGCTTTGGCACAGCTATCATAGGGGGTCTCTATCGAAAGGGCGTCCCATGATCGACAAACTGGAAATGTTCATCGCGTTGGCGCGGGAAGAGCATTTCGGCAAGGCGGCGGTGGCCATGAGCGTGACCCAGCCGACCCTGTCTGCCGGGATCAAGCAGCTCGAGGACCAGCTGGGAGTGATGCTGGTCTGGCGCGGGTCGCGATTTCGCGGGCTGACACCCGAGGGCCAGCGCACCCTGGACTGGGCGCGGCGCATCGTTGCCGACAGCCGGGCTCTGCGCGACGAGATGCGCGTGGCCCGCGAGGGGCTGTCGGGCAACCTCGCGATCGCCGTCATTCCCACTGCGCTGACTCTGGTTGCGGACCTGACCGAGGGCTTTGCGCGCACCCATCCCAATGTGCGCTTTACGGTGCTGTCCCGCACCTCGGCGGAGATACTCGAACTGGTGGAGAACCTGCAGGTCGATGCCGGGCTGACCTACCTGGACAACGAGCCGTTGGGCCGTGTGGCGACCCAGCCGATTTACGCCGAACGCTACGTGCTGGTGGCACGCCCGGGGCACCCGTTGCTGCGCGACGGGCTGGGCTGGGCCGATCTGGATGGGGTGCCGCTGTGCCTGCTGACACCGGACATGCAGAACCGGCGCATCATAACCCAGCATCTGTCCGAGGCGGGTGTGACGGTCGATCCACGGGTCGAATCCTCCTCGACCATCGTGCTTGTCAGCCATGTCCTGCGCGGCGACTCGGTTACGATTCTGCCCCGCAAGGCCGCCGAGATATTCCTCAAGGCCGGCGATCTGGCGGCCGTGCCCATCGTCAACCCGGACGCGGCGCATATGGTGGGGCTGGTGGCGCCCCATCGCGAGCCCATGACGCCGGTGCTCAGGGCGCTTCTGGGCGCGGCACGGTCGCTTTCGGACAAGGGTGTCGATTGATAGGCAGGCCCTATCACATGACGGAATGTCGATATTGCTTTGCCTGTCAACTTGGCGCATCACGCGGGGGAAGGTTAAAGAAAGGCGCCCGTCATGAGCGATGCCCCCCTGCCGGAAACCATGGCCGAGATTTTTGCCCGCCATCGCGGGCAAGAGGGGCCGATGCTGCCGATCCTGCATTCGGTGATGGAGGCCTTCGGCCATATTCCCGAAGGCACCGTGCCGCTGATCGCGCAGGAACTGAACCTTGGCCGCGCCGAGGTGCATGGCGTGATCAGTTTCTACCATGATTTCCGCAAGGCCCCGGCCGGGCATCACCTGCTCAAGATCTGTCGCGCCGAGGCCTGTCAGGCGGTGGGCGGCGCGGCCCTTTCGCAGGCGGTGCTGGACAAGCTGGGGTTGGACTGGGGCGGCACCACGCCCGATGGCCGTGTCACGGTCGAGCCGGTCTATTGCCTTGGGCTGTGTGCCTGCGGCCCCGCGGCCATGGTCGGCGACCGCCTGATCGGGCGCGCCGACGCGGCCAAGATCGAGGAGGCGCTGGCATGAAGATCTACGTCCCCCGCGACAGCGCGGCCAAGGCGCTGGACGCCGACGCGGTGGCCGCTGCCATCGCCACCGAGGCCGCGGCCCGCGGCGTCGATGTCACTGTCATCCGCAACGGCACCCGCGGCATGATCTGGCTGGAACCTCTGGTCGAGATCGAGGAGGGCGGCACGCGCCGCGCCTTTGGCCCTGTCACCCCCGCCGATGTGCCCGCCCTTCTGGACGGCAGGCTGGATAGCCTGGGCCCGGTCGAGGAGATCCCCTTCTTTGCCCGCCAGACCCGGCTGACCTTCGCCCGCTGCGGCCTGATCGACCCGCTGGACCTTGACGCCTATGCGGCCCATGGCGGGCTGGCGGGCCTGCGCCGAGCCATCGCCATGACCGGCCAAGAGATCGTCGACGAGGTCAAGGACAGCGGGTTGCGCGGGCGCGGCGGGGCCGGGTTTCCCACCGGCATCAAGTGGCAGACCGTCCACGACGCGCCGGCCGCCCAGAAATACATCGTCTGCAATGCCGACGAGGGCGACAGCGGAACCTTCGCCGACCGCATGATCATGGAGGGCGATCCCTTCACCCTGATCGAGGGCATGGCGATTGCTGGGCTCGCCGTGGGCGCGACCAAGGGCTATGTCTACCTGCGCTCGGAATACCCCGAGGCCATCGCGGTGATGCAAGAGTCCCTCCGCATCGGCCGGGCGCGGGGCCTTCTTGGGGCAGACGTGCTGGGATCGGGCCGGGCCTTCGACATGGAAATCCGTGTCGGGGCCGGGGCTTACGTTTGTGGCGAGGAGACCTCGCTGCTCAATTCGCTGGAAGGCAAGCGCGGCATCGTGCGCGCCAAGCCGCCGCTGCCCGCGCTGGAGGGGTTTCTGGGCAAGCCCACCGTGGTCAACAACGTGATTTCGCTGGCCACCGTGCCGGTGATCTTCGAGAAGGGCGCGCAGCATTACGCCGATTTCGGGCTGGGCCGATCCAAGGGGACCATGCCCGTCCAGATCGCGGGCAACGTGAGATACGGCGGGCTGTTCGAGACCGCCTTCGGCCTGCCGCTGGGCGAGCTTGTGGGTGACGTGGCCGGGGGCACCGCCAGCGGGCGGCCCGTGAAGGCGGTGCAGGTGGGCGGGCCGTTGGGCGCCTACATGCCGCCCGAGAAATTCGACACGCCCTTCGCCTACGAGGAGTTCGACGGGCAGGGCGGCCTGATCGGCCATGCCGGGATGGTGGTCTTCGACGACACGGCGGACATGCTGCAAATGGCGCGCTTTGCCATGGAATTCTGCGCGGTCGAAAGCTGTGGCAAGTGCACGCCCTGCCGCATCGGCGCGGTGCGCGGGGTCGAGACCATCGACCGGATCGCCGAAGGCGACACGGAGGCGAAGGGCCTGCTGGTGGATTTGTGCGAGACCATGACCGACGGCTCGCTCTGCGCGCTGGGCGGGCTGACGCCCTATCCGGTGCTTTCGGCGCTTGAGAACTATCCCGACGATTTCGCGACCCGCAAGGAGGCCGCAGAATGATGTTTCGAATTTGCTGCGCAAATCCGACCGAAGGGGGGCCAGCCCCCCGTCGCCGCCAAGGCGGCGACTCCCCCCGGAGTTTACAGGCCAAGATGAAGACGGGAGCGATGCGATGAAGGATTTTGTCATTCCCCACGACGAGATGGACATGGGCACGCCCGCGTCGCAGTCCGGCAAGACCGTCACGCTGAGTATCGACGGCTTCGAGGTGCAGGTGCCCGAGGGGACATCCGTGATGCGCGCCAGCGCCGAGGCGGGCATCCAGGTGCCCAAGCTCTGCGCCACCGACAGCCTGGAGGCCTTCGGCTCCTGCCGGCTTTGCGTGGTGGAAATCGAGGGACGGCGCGGCACGCCCGCCTCTTGCACGACGCCGGTGGCCGAGGGCATGGTTGTGCATACCCAATCGCCCAAGGTGCGCAAGACGCGCAAGGGGGTGATGGAATTGTACATTTCCGACCATCCGCTGGATTGCCTGACCTGCGCGGCCAATGGCGACTGCGAGTTGCAGGACATGGCCGGGGCCGTGGGCCTGCGCGATGTGCGCTACGAGAAGCCCGAGGCAGGCGGCTTCGTCAATCACTTCGAGGCGCGCGATACGGGCGGGGACGCGAACCCGCAGTATATGCCCAAGGACGAGTCCAACCCCTATTTCACCTATGATCCCTCCAAATGCATTGTTTGCAGCCGCTGCGTGCGGGCCTGCGAGGAAGTGCAGGGAACCTTTGCCCTGACCATCGAGGGCCGCGGCTTTGACAGCCGGGTGTCGGCCGGCGGCGCGCTGGACGATTTCCTGACCTCGGATTGCGTCAGCTGCGGGGCCTGTGTGCAGGCCTGCCCGACCGCGACCCTGCAGGAGAAATCCGTGATCGAGCTGGGCACGCCGGAACGCTCGGTCGTGACGACCTGTGCCTATTGCGGGGTGGGCTGTTCCTTCAAGGCCGAGTTGCAGGGCGACGAGCTGGTGCGCATGGTGCCCTACAAGCACGGCAAGGCGAACCGGGGGCATTCCTGCGTCAAGGGCCGCTTTGCCTATGGCTATGCCAGCCATTCCGACCGTATTCTGAACCCCATGATCCGGGATCGGATCGATGAGCCCTGGCGCGAGGTCAGCTGGGACGAGGCGATCGGCTTTGCCGCGCGGAAGATGCGCGGGTTGCAGGAGACCCATGGCCAGAAGTCCATCGGCGTCATCACCTCGTCGCGCTGCACCAACGAGGAAACCTTCCTGGTGCAGAAGATGGCGCGCGCGGTCTTCGGCAACAACAACACCGACACCTGCGCCCGGGTCTGCCATTCGCCCACGGGCTATGGCCTGGGCCAGACCTATGGCACCAGTGCGGGGACGCAGGACTTCGATTCCGTCGAGGAAACCGATGTCGCCATCGTCATCGGCGCCAACCCTACCGATGGCCACCCGGTCTTTGCGAGCCGGTTGAAAAAGCGCCTGCGCCAGGGCGCCAAGCTGATCGTGATCGACCCGCGCCGCATCGACCTGGTCCGGTCCAGCCACGTCGAGGCGGCGCATCACCTGCCGCTGCGCCCGGGCACCAATGTGGCCGTGGTCACGGCGCTGGCCCATGTGATCGTCACCGAGGGCCTTCATGATGAGGCCTATATCCGCGACCGCTGCGACTGGGAGGAGTTCCAGCACTACGTCGAGTTCGTCAGCGACCCGCGTCATGGCCCCGAGGCCATCGAGATGCTGACCGGCGTGCCGGCGGAGGATCTGCGCGCGGCGGCGCGCACCTATGCCACCGGCGGGCGCGGCTCGATCTACTACGGCCTCGGTGTGACCGAGCACAGCCAGGGGTCGACCACCGTGATGGCCATCGCCAACCTCGCGATGCTGACCGGCAATGTCGGCGGCAACGGCATGGGGGTGAACCCGTTGCGCGGGCAGAACAACGTGCAGGGGTCCTGCGACATGGGGTCTTTCCCGCACGAGCTGCCGGGGTATCGCCACGTCAAGAATTCGGAGGTCCGCGACATCTTCAAGCAGGCCTGGGGCGTCGAGATCGACGCCGAACCCGGACTGCGCATTCCCAACATGCTGGATGCGGCCGTCGAGGGCACCTTCAAGGGGCTGTATTGCCAGGGCGAGGACATCCTGCAATCGGACCCGGACACGAAACACGTCGCCGCAGGGCTGGCGGCCATGGACTGCGTCATCGTGCATGACCTCTTCCTTAACGAGACGGCGAATTACGCCCATGTCTTCCTGCCCGGCTCGACCTTCCTGGAAAAAGAGGGCACCTTCACCAATGCCGAACGCCGCATCAACCGCGTGCGCGAGGTGATGAAGCCGCGCAACGGCTATGCCGACTGGGAGGTCACGCAGCTGCTGGCCAATGCCATGTTGCAACAGGCCGGGCGCCCGGGCTGGACCTATACCCACCCCAGCCAGATCATGGACGAGATTTCGGTCACCACCCCGTCTTTTTCGGGTGTTTCCTACGAGGTGCTGGATCAAAAGGGCAGCGTCCAGTGGCCCTGCAACGAGGCGCATCCCGAGGGCACGCCGCTGATGCATGTCGACGGGTTCGTGCGCGGCAAGGGCCGCTTCATGATCACCGAATACGTGGCCACGGATGAAAAGACCGGCCCGCGCTTTCCGCTGTTGCTGACGACGGGGCGCATCCTGTCGCAATACAACGTGGGCGCCCAGACGCGCCGGACGGCCAATGTCGTCTGGCACGAGGAAGACCTGCTGGAAATCCATCCCCATGACGCCGAAGTGCGCGGTGTGACCGAGGGCGATTTCGTCAAGCTGGCCAGCCGCTCGGGCGAAACCACCCTGCGCGCGACGCTCACCGACCGGGTCAGCCCGGGGGTTGTCTATACCACCTTCCACCATCCGGGCACGCAGGCCAATGTGATCACCTCGGACTATTCCGACTGGGCGACGAACTGCCCGGAATACAAGGTGACGGCGGTGCAGGTCAGCCCCTCGAACGGGCCGACCGAGTGGCAGGAGGACTACGAGGCCCAGGCCGCGCAATCGCGGCGGATCCTTCCGGCGGCGGAATGACGGGCGCGGGCGCGGCCAGCACGCGGGTGATGCAGGCGGGGCGCGCGGTTGCCGGCACCCGGGGACTGCCCGAGGAGGTGCCGGTCGCGCTGGTCTACAACGGCACCACCCAGGCGGTGATGATGGCCACGCCCGCCGATCTGGCGGACTTCGGGCGCGGCTTCACGGTGACCGAGGGGCTGGCCAAGAGCGACGAGATCGAGGAGGCCCCCGAGGTCGTGACCCATGCCACCGGTATCGAGGTGCGCATGTGGCTGCCCGAAGATCGTGCCGCCGCGCTGATGGCCCGTCGCCGGGCGACGACGGGGCCGGTGGGCTGCGGGCTCTGCGGTGTGGACAGCCTCGACCAGGTGGTGCGCGCCTTGCCGGTGGTCCGCGAGGGGGTGCGCGTCGCGGCCCCGGACGTGACCCGCGCCATGGCC
>NZ_JBKOTX010000090.1:0-22282 GCF_047086965.1 Roseovarius halophilus (ex Wu et al. 2025)
CCCCCCCCCCCCCCCCCCCCCCCCCCCCCCCCCCCCCCCCCCCCCCCCCCCCCCCCCCCCCCCCCCCCCCCCCCCCCCCCCCCCCCCCCCCCCCCCCGGTCGGATCGCGGCACGCGATCCGATGCACACATGTCGACTGACAGGAGGTACCAATGACCGATCTTCCAACCCGGGCCCGCGCGGTCATCATCGGCGGCGGCGTGGTGGGCTGCTCGGTGGCCTATCATCTTGCCCAGCTCGGCTGGCGCGACGTCGTCCTGCTCGAGCGCAAGCAGCTGACCTCGGGCACGACGTGGCATGCCGCCGGGCTGATCGGCCAGTTGCGCGCCACTGCCAACATGACCAGGCTCGCGCGCTACTCGGCCGACCTTTACACGCGGCTCGAGGAGGAAACAGGCGTTGCCACGGGGATGCGGCAGGGCGGGTCGATCTCGGTCGCGCTCAGCGAGTCCCGCCGCGAGGAACTGTTGCGCCAGGCGGCCATGGCACGCGCCTTCGGCGTGCCCGTCGAGGAGATGAGCCCGGCCGAGATCACGCAGCGCTACCCGCACGTTGCGCTCGACGGGGTGACCGGCGGTGTCTGGCTGCCGACCGACGGGCAGGCGGACCCGACGGGGATCGCGCTTGCCATGGCGCGGGGCGCGCGTCAGGGCGGCGCGCGGGTGGCCGAGCGGGTTAAGGTCACGGGGCTTGTGCGACAGGGCCGCCGGGTGACGTCGGTGGATTGGCGGGCCGAGGACGGTGCCGAAGGCCGGATCGAGGCCGAGCACGTGGTCAATTGCGCCGGCATGTGGGGCCGCGAGGTCGGCCGCATGGCCGGCACCAACGTCCCGCTGCATGCCTGCGAGCATTTCTACATCGTTTCGGAGCCGATCGATGGGCTGGAGCGGCTGCCGGTGCTGCGGGTGCCCGACGAATGCGCCTATTACAAGGAGGACGCGGGCAAGCTCATGCTCGGCGCCTTCGAGCCCGAGGCGAAGCCGTGGGGCATGTCCGGCATCCCGGAGGATTTCGAGTTCGACCAGCTGCCCGAGGATTTCGACCATTTCGAGCCCATCCTCGAAAAGGCGGTGGCTCGTGTGCCGATGCTGGCCGAGGCGGGGATTCACACCTTTTTCAACGGTCCCGAAAGCTTCACGCCCGACGACGCCTATCACCTCGGGCCCTGCCCCGAGATGGACAATGTCTGGGTCGCCGCGGGCTTCAACTCCATCGGCATCCAGTCGGCGGGGGGCGCGGGCTGGACGCTGGCGCAATGGATGCATGACGGCCAGAAGCCCTTTGACCTCGGCGACGTGGACATTGCGCGGATGCAGCCCTTCCAGGGCAACCGCCATTACCTGCACAGCCGCGCCTCCGAGGTTCTGGGCTTGCTATATGCCGATCATTACCCCTATCGCCAGAAGGCGACGGCGCGCGGTGTGCGCCGCTCCCCCTTTCACGCGCCGTTGCTGGACCGGGGCGCGGTGATGGGCGAGGCCGCGGGCTGGGAGCGCGCGAACTGGTTCGCCGACCCGGGGCAGGACCGCGCGTACCGCTATTCCTGGGGACGCCAGAACTGGTTCGGCAACGCCGCGGCCGAACACCGGGCGATCCGTGACGGCGTGGGGCTTTACGACATGTCGAGTTTCGGCAAGATCCGCGTGGAGGGCCCGGGGGCCGAGGCGTTCCTCAACCATGTCTGCGGCGCGGACATGTCGGTGCCCGTGGGCCGGATCGTCTATACCCAGTTCCTCAACCCGCGCGGCGGGATCGAGGCGGACGTGACCGTCACCCGCCTGTCCGAGACCGCCTACCTCGTTGTCACGCCGGCGGGCACGCGGCTGGCCGACGAAACGTGGCTACGCCGCCATCTGGGCGATCATCCGGCCGTCATCACCGACGTGACGCCGGCCGAGGGCGTTCTCGCCGTGATGGGGCCCGGATCGCGTGCCCTGATGCAGGCGGTTTCGCCCGACGATTTCTCGAACGCGGCGCAGCCGTTCGGCACGGCCCGGCAGATCGAGATCGGCATGGGGCTGGCGCGGGCGCACCGGGTGTCCTACGTGGGTGAACTGGGCTGGGAAATCTATGTCAGCGCCGACATGGCGTGTCACGTCCTCGAAACGCTTCTGGCGGCCGGCGCGGATCACGGGCTCAAGCTCTGCGGGCTGCACGCGATGGACAGTTGCCGCATCGAGAAAGGCTTTCGCCATTTCGGCCACGACATCACCTGCGAGGATCACGTGCTGGAGGCGGGGCTGGGCTTTGCCGTGTCGAAGACCAAGCCCGGCTTCATCGGCCGCGACGCGGTGCAAGCCAAGCGCGAGCAGGGGCTGGCGCGCCGTCTCGTGCAGTTCCGGCTGACGGATCCCGAGCCGTTGCTTTACCACAATGAGCCGATCCTGCGGGATGGCGAGATCGTGGGCTACCTGACCTCGGGCAATTACGGGCATTTCCTTGGCGGGGCGATGGGCATGGGCTATGTGCCGTGCGCGGGGCAGGGCGCGGACGAGGTTCTGGCCTCGACCTACGAGATCGACGTCGCCGGCACCCGCGTGCGCGCCGAGGCGTCGCTGCGGCCGATGCACGACCCAGCGGCCGCGCGCATGAAGGCGTGACGGCGGGGCGTTTGGTCCCCGCCGCGAACCGGCATCGCAAAACCATGACGCGGCCTCCGACGGCGGGCAGCCAAGATGCTGTCGCATTGTTTTCCCGTACCCGGCGAAATGTCGTGGTCCGCGATTCTTCAATACGGGCCCGCCTGACGCACAGGCGGGCTTTTTCATAGGCTGAATCTATCATTTAGTTAGAATTATCGATTATACTTTCCGATCCGTTTTGTGAACGGTGGACTCAAGACGCCGGAGGAAAAACAATTACCGGTGTCGTCATAACAGGGAGACGTTGAAATGAATAAACAAGGTATTCGCGGTGCGTCGGTTCTGGCAGCCTGCCTTGCCGCGACCGCATCGATGGCGGAAACCGACCTGACCGTCTACACGGCTTTCGAAGCCGACCTTCTGCAGAAATATGCGGATGCTTTCAACGAGGCGCATCCGGACATAAACATCAATTGGGTTCGCGACTCGACAGGTATCATCACCGCGAAACTTCTGGCCGAGAAGAACAACCCGCAGGCGGACGTTGTCTGGGGGCTGGCCGGGACATCGCTCATCCTGATGAAATCGGAGGGGATGCTGGAGCCCTACAGCCCCGAGGGCATCGACGCGTTGAGCGACCGTTTCGTCGACACCAGTACGCCGCCGTCCTGGATCGGGCTGGACGCGTGGGTCGCGTCGGTGTGCTACAACACGATCGAATCCGAAAAGCTGGGCCTTGAGCCGCCGGAGTCCTGGGCCGACCTGACCGATCCGATGTACGAGGGCCATGTCATCATGCCCAATCCAAACTCCTCCGGGACCGGGTTCCTTGACGTGTCAAGCTGGATCCAGATGTTCGGCGAAGAGGAGGGGTGGGCCTACATGGACGCGCTTCACAACAACATTTCGCGGTATACCCATTCGGGCTCGAAGCCGTGCAAGCTGGCGGCGTCCGGGGAGATCCCGATCGGGGTCTCCTTTGCCTTCCGCGGCGCGCAGTCCAAGGCGCAGGGCGCGCCGATCGATATCATCGTGCCGTCCGAGGGTGTCGGCTGGGACATGGAAGCGGTCGCCATCATGGCGGGCACCGACACGCCGGAGGCGGCGCGGGCGCTCGTGGACTGGTCCATCACCGAGGATGCGATGCGGCTTTACAACGAGGGGTACGCGGTCGTTGCCGTGCCGGGGGTTGCCCAGAAGGTCGAGCACTTCCCCGAAGGCCTGGCCGATGCCATGATCGACAATGATTTCGAGTTTGCGGCGAACAACCGAGCGCGGATTCTCGACGAGTGGCAAAAGCGTTACGACGGGAAATCGGAACCCGAGTGACTGCTGAGCGGGGCGGCGTCATGCCGCCCCCTGTCGGCCGGCCGAGGCCGGCCCCCTTGCGACTCCGCTGACAAAGGGCCGGATGGAATGGCTTACGACAATTTGAGCAAACCCGCCGACATGCATGATGGAGGCGTGCAAGATTCCTATTTGCAGATCTCTGGTGTCTGGAAATTCTTTGGTGATTTTGTCGCGCTGCGCGATGTATCGCTTGAGATACGCGAAGGTGAGCTCGTGTGCTTTCTCGGGCCGTCCGGTTGCGGCAAGACAACGTTGTTGCGTGCCATCGCCGGGCTGGACCTGCAGACCAACGGCGAGATACGGCAGGCGGGCAAGGATATATCGGACCTGCCTCCTTCCGGCCGAGACTTCGGGATCGTGTTCCAGTCCTACGCGCTTTTCCCGAACCTGACAGCGCACAGAAATATCGCGTTCGGTCTGGAAAACGAAGGGCGCACGCGGGGCGAAATAGATTCGCGGGTGCAGGAACTTCTGTCGGTGGTTGGCCTGCCCGCACAGGGGCCCAAGTACCCGTCCCAGCTGTCGGGCGGTCAGCAACAACGGATCGCGCTTGCGCGGGCGCTGGCGACGGAGCCGGGGCTGTTGTTGCTGGACGAGCCCCTGTCAGCGCTGGATGCTCGGGTGCGCGTGCATCTGCGCCACCAGATAAAGGAGCTGCAGCGCCAGCTCGGGGTGACAACGGTGATGGTTACACACGATCAGGAGGAGGCGCTTGCCATGGCCGACCGAATCGTCGTGATGAACCATGGTGTGATCGAACAGATCGGGACCCCGACAGAAGTGTACCGCATGCCCGCTTCGCTGTTCGTTGCTGATTTCATCGGCGAAATGAACCAGATCCCGGTCCGGACGGTGACGCCGGATGTGGTCATGTTGGGCAACACCAAGATGCACTGCGTGCCGCACGAGTTCGTCCCGGATCACGAGGTGATCGCCGCCATCAGGCCGAACGACATCATTCCGCTGCAGGGTGACGGGCTGCCGGACGTCGACAATCCGCACGCGTCTTCGGCTGGAAACAGGTTCGCTGTCACGGTGGACGAGATGGAATTCCTCGGGTCGTTCTGGCGGTGCGTGCTGGGCAGCCCGCATTTCAGGGAAAAGACCCTGATCGCGGATTTCTCTGTAAACGCCGCCCGGCGGCTGGACCTCGCCGTCGGGTCTCGAATGCAGGTCGAGTTGCCGCAGGATCGTCTGATGGTATTCCCCGCGACGGTTGAGTGACCCATGAGCATGACACACAATAGCCAGTTGCCTCGGCCCGGCACGAGGCTGATCAAGGGAAAGTTGTCGCGCGATGATGTCGTGATGCGCGGCTTTATGGGGGCCATCGCGCTTTACCTGGTCGTATCGCTGGTGCTGCCGCTTTACGCGATGCTGTCGGAAAGCCTGTCCACTTACCGGTTCGATCTGTCCGCCCACGAGGTGCAGGTCAGCGACGCAGACGGGGTATTTCGTGCGCCGCCGCGTACACTGGCCGAACTGAATGCAGCGCGTGATATCCTTGCCGCGGATGACCTGGAAACAGGGGCGGACGGGCGATTGAACGTGGTCGAGTTGTTCCCGGATTTCGATTTCCGCAGCAGTGTCGAGTACAAGTTGCGGAACACGACGGCCGAGGGCCGCTTTCTGGTCGGCTCCGAGCTGGTTTCGGACACGGGTTGGGTCAGGATGGACAGCAACACGTTCCGGCGCGCGTATCTGCGCCCGGTAAGTTCGTACGGGTTCGCCAATTTCCGCGAATATTTCACGAACCCGGCGCTTTTCGACTCGATCAAGAACTCACTGTTCATCGCGAGCGTGTCCACGATTGTGACGGTGACGCTGGCTTTCTGGTTCGCCTACGCGTTGAACCGCAGTTGCATGCGGTTCAAGGGGTTTTTCCGGCTGGTTGCCATGGCGCCCATCCTCGTGCCGTCACTGCTGCCGGGGATCGCGCTGATCTACCTTTTCGGCAATCAAGGCATGATCAACGGCCTTCTCATGGGCAACAGCATATACGGCCCGACGGGAATCGTGATCGGGTCGGTTTTCTTCACCTTTCCGCACGCGTTCATCATCATATCCACGGCGCTTGCGATCGCGGACGCGCGGTATTACGAGGCGGCGCTTGTCCTTCGGGCCAGCCCGTGGCGAACCTTCTGGACGGTCACCATCCCGGGCGCGCGCTACGGCCTGATTTCCGCCGCGTTCGTTGTATTCAACCTCGTGATCACGGATTTCGGTTTGCCCAAGGTGATCGGTGGTCAGTACGACGTGCTGGCGGTGGATATCTACAAGCAGGTGATCGGGCAGCAGAATTTCGAAATGGGTGCCGTCGTTTCCGTCGTGCTGCTGGTGCCGGCGATCGCGGCCTTCACGCTTGATCGGATCGTGCAGCGGCGTCAGGTCGCGATGCTTTCGGCCCGGTCCGTACCGTACCGGCCGTCCCCTGATGCGCTTAAGGATTCTGTTCTTCTGGTCTACAGCCTGCTCGTTGCCCTGTTCATCGTCGGCCTGCTGGTGGTCTGCCAATATGCGGCACTGATCAAGTTCTGGCCGTACGACCTGGCCTTGAGCTTGCGGAACTACCGTTTCGACCTCATGGATGGCGGCGGCTGGGGGTCCTATTTCAACTCGATAAAACTGGGGTTTCTCACGGCTGTCAGCGGCACCGCGATCGTGTTCATCGGCGCCTACCTCGTGGAGAAGACCAACGGGTTCACGACGGGGCGTTCGGCGTTCCAGATGTTCGCGATGCTGCCGATGGCCATCCCCGGCATGGTTCTGGGGCTGGCCTACATCTTTTTCTTCAACGACCCCGGGAACCCGCTGAACTTCTTGTACGGGACGATGGCCATCCTCGTGATCGCGACGGTAACGCATTACTACACGGTGGCTCATCTGACGGCCGTGACGGCGCTGAAGCAGATGGACCGGGATTTCGAGGCGGTTTCATCGTCGTTGAAACAGCCCACCGCCAAGCTGTTCACGCGGGTGACCGTGCCGGTCTGCCTGCCCGCGATCCTCGACATCTCGATTTACCTGTTCGTCAACGCGATGACGACGGTTTCGGCGGTCGTTTTCCTGTATTCGCCGAATACCACTCTGGCCTCGGTCGCGGTGCTGAACATGGATGACGCCGGCGACATAGCGCCCGCGGCCGCGATGGGCATGATGATCTTCTATACCAATGCCGCCGCGCGGCTCATTCATCTCTTGTTGTCGAAGGGTGTCCTAGCCCGGACGCAAGCCTGGCGAGGGTAGAGTCTTGAAAACGTCGATAAAGGAGCGGATGACCCGCACGTCGGCGCGGTGTTTGAGGTAGATGAGCTTTTCGCTCATGGTCGCATCCGAATCCTTGAGACAGAACATGCGCAGGCGATCATCCGGGATGAACTCGGCTTGCGATATGAAACCGATCCCGGCCCCGGCCGCGACCACATCGCGAAGGGCCTCGCGCCCTTCGACCTCGAAGGCCGGGCGCAGGGAGACCCCCTGCTTCCCGGCGGCGTGCTCAAGCTCTTGCCGGGTCTTGGAACCTTCTTCACGGAAAACCAGTGGATGCCGGGCCACCTCGGCGAGGGTCATTTCCGTGATGGTCTCTGGAAAGGTGCCCTTGGCGGCGAAGCCGACGATCGGCGTCCTGCTGAGTTCGATCGCCTGCATGTCACTGCCCGGCGAGACACTGCCGACAACGCCGATCTCGGCCCCGTAGTTCCGCAGTTTGTTCAGCACCTCGCTCGAATTGCCGGTGTTGAGGGTGACATGGACGTTGGGAAAGCGGAGGTGAAATGCGCTCAGGACATCCACGATGTGATGGGCGGAATCTGCGACGATCCGAAGTTCGCCGGTCGGCACGGACTGGCTTTTTTTCAGGAAATCCTCGATCTGTTCCCACGTCTCGAACATCTTCTTCGTCAGGATGAGCAGCTCGTGGCCGGCCTTGGTCAGTTGGACGCGTTTGCGCTGGCGCGTGAAGAGCAGCGTATCGAATTCCTGTTCCAGATTGCGGACCTGCTCCGACACGGCGGGCTGGGTGAGCAGGAGGTGCTCGGCAGCGCGGGAGAAGCCGCCCATCACGGCAACAAAATGAAAGGATTTCAGTTGGCTGTAGTTCATGGGCCCCGCACCGGAATGTATAGGTTAAAACTATAAAATCATATGTGCTATCGATTGTACATATGTATGTGTTTCGCCCAAATATTGAGCAAGCCATTTTGGAGGAGTGAGATGACAGAAGCAGGAATGCCGGCGCCCATGGCGGGCGAACCTTATCTTCTGACACCGGGGCCGCTTACCACGTCGGAGCGGGTCAAGAAGGCGATGCTACGCGACTGGGGGAGCTGGGATGGCGATTTCCGTGACATGACCCGACGGATGCGCGTCGCTCTGCTGGAGATGCTGGGCAGCGACAGCGCGGCGTTCGATTGCGTGCCCATGCAGGGGTCGGGGACCTTTGCCGTCGAGGCCATGCTCGCCAGCTTCATTCCGCGTGATGGCAAGGCGCTGCTGCTGGCGAACGGCGCCTATGGCAAGCGGGCCGTGAAGACGATGGTTTATCTGGGGCGCGACCACGTGGTTCTGGACAAGGGTGATTACCTGCCGCCACGCGGCGAGGAAGTGGACCGCATCCTGAAGGACGATCCCGCCATCACGCATGTCGTCGCGATCCATTGCGAGACAAGTTCGGGCATCCTGAACCCGGTCGCGGAAATTTCCGAGGCGACCTACGCGAACGGGCGCAAGCTGCTGATCGATTCGATGTCGGCGTTTGGCGCGATCCCGATGGAACCCGGCGAGATCCGTTACGAGGCGATGGTCTCGTCGGCGAACAAGTGCATCGAGGGTGTGCCCGGTTTCGGCTTCGTGCTGGCGCGCAAGTCGGAACTTGCCGCCGCGGAGGGCAATGCGCATTCGCTGAGCCTCGATATCCATGCGCAGTGGACCCACATGGAGGCGACGGGCCAATGGCGCTTTACGCCGCCGACACACGTGGTGGCCGCGTTCGTCGAGGCGCTCCATGCCCATGCGGACGAGGGCGGTGTTGCCGCAAGAGGTGCCCGGTACCGGGAAAACCGCGACGCGCTGGTATCCGGGATGCGGGCCTTGGGTTTCGAGACGCTGCTCGATGAACGCTGGCTGTCCCCGATCATCGTCACGTTCTTCTCTCCGGCGGATCCTGCTTTCTCGTTCGACATGTTCTATGACCTCATGAAATCTAAGGGTTTCATCATCTATCCGGGCAAGCTGACCGCGGTGGACAGCTTCCGGATCGGCTGCATCGGCCGGATGGACAGCCGTGTCATGCAAGCGGTCGTCATCGCCATAGAGCGGTCGCTGGGAGAAATGGGCGTGAAGAGTGCGGCCCCGCCCGAAAGCGCCTTGAAGGAACGTGCGCTGCTTGCGGCGTGAGCCGGCGGGCAAGATGATCCATGAAAAGGAACACACTGATGAACATCATGACGAAAGTCACGGCCAACGACCGCGACTACGAAATGCCGCGATCAGCCGCGGTGGCGATTTGCCTGGACGGGTGTGAGCCCGCCTATCTGGACGCGGCGATCGCCGAAGGGCTCATGCCGAACCTCGACCGTATCCGGCGGGACGGGACAGAGCGGATCGCGCATTCGGTGATCCCGTCCTTCACCAACCCCAACAACATCTCTATCGCCACCGGTCGGCCGCCCGCCGTGCACGGTATTTGCGGCAACTTTCTTTATGACAGGGAAACCGGCGAGGAAGTGATGATGAACGATGTGCGCTTCCTGCGGGCGCCGACCGTGTTCAAGCAGTTCTTCGATGCCGGGGCCAAGGTTGCCGTGGTGACCGCGAAGGACAAGTTGCGCGCCCTGCTCGGGGCCGGGCTGAGTTTCGATGACGATCGGGCAAAATGCTTCTCGGCGGAGAAATCAGCCAGTTCCACCCACGGGGAGCACGGGCAGGAGGACGCGAGCGCGTGGTTGGGGATGTCGCAACCCGAGGTCTATTCCGCCGGGCTGTCGGAATTCGTTTTTGCCGCCGGGGTCAAGTTGCTGAAGGAATGGAAGCCGGACGTGATGTATCTCACCACCACGGATTACATCCAGCACAAGTATGCGCCTGAGGCCCCCGAGGCCAAGGACTTCTACGCAATGTTCGACCGTTACCTGGGTGAACTTGACGCACTTGGCGCGGCCATCGTCGTGACGGCCGATCACGGGATGAAGCCGAAGCACCACGCCGACGGGTCGCCCAATGTGCTGTATGTGCAGGATTTGATGGATACCTGGCTTGGAAAGGATGCGGCGCGCGTCATCCTGCCGATCACCGACCCTTACGTGGTCCATCACGGCGCGCTGGGGTCTTTCGCCACCGCGTATCTGCCAGAGGGGGTTGACCGGGCCGACATCATCGAAAGGCTCTCGGCGCGGGAGGAACTGATACTTGTCGTGGACAAGGAAGAGGCCGTGCGCCGGTTCGAGCTTCCGGCCGACCGGATTGGTGATATCGTGATGATTTCGGGTGAGAATGTCTGTATCGGCACATCCGTCGACCGGCATGACCTTGCCGCCCTCAAGGAACCGTTGCGCAGTCATGGCGGGCTGACCGAGCAGGACGTGCCGTTCATCGTCAATCGCAGGATGGACCTGCCGACGGCACCGGAGCTGCGCAATTTCGACGCTTTCTTCTACGCGACCATGGCGACGGTGGCCTGACCATGGCGGATCAGGTGATGAACAAACACGATATCCGCCACGAGGGGATGCGGATCAACGGGGAAACGGTGCGCACCGAGGCCCGGATCGAAGTGCGCTATCCCTACACGGACGAGGTGGTCGGTACGGTGCCGGCAGGCACCGCCGGGCATGCGCGGCACGCGCTGGACGTCGCGGCCGCGTACAAGCCCGATCTCACGCGGTATGACCGCAGCCGGATCCTGCGGCGGGCGGGCGAGTTGATCGGCGAACGGCGCGAAACCCTGGCGAAATGGCTGACGCTGGAACTGGGCATCTGCCACCAGCATGCGATCTACGAGACGCGGCGCGCGCAGGATGTCTACCAGTTCGCGTCGGCCGAGGCGCTGAGGGATGACGGCGAGGTCTTTTCCTGCGACCTGACGCATAACGGCAAGGCGCGCAAGATTTTCACGCTGCGCGAACCGGTGCGGGCGATTTCGGCCATCACGCCCTTCAACCACCCGCTGAACATGGTCAGCCACAAGATCGCGCCGGCGATCGCCACGAACAACTGCATGGTCTGCAAGCCGACGGAACTGACGCCGCTCACGGCGCTGTCGCTGGCTGATATCCTCTACGAGGCCGGGTTGCCACCCCAGATGTTCCAGGTGGTTACCGGCTGGCCCGGGGACATCGGGGACGAGATGATCGTCAACGACAACATCGATATCATCACCTTCACCGGGGGTGTGCCAGTCGGCAAGATGATCGCAGAGAAAGCAGGATACAAGCGTACCGCGCTGGAACTGGGCGGGAACGACCCGCTGATCGTCCTCAATGACCTCGGCCCCGATGACCTTGACCGCGCCGCGGCGCTGGCCGTCGCGGGGGCGACGGGCAATTCCGGCCAGCGCTGCACGGCGGTCAAGCGCATCCTCGTGCAGGAAAGCGTCGCAGATGCCTTCGTGCCGCGCGTGCTGGACAAGGCAAAGGCGATCCGTTTTGGCGACCCGCGCGATCCGGAAACACAGCTGGGATGCGTGGTCCACGCGCGGGCGGCGGAACTGTTCGAGGACCGGGTGCACATGGCCGCGGCCGCGGGGGCGCAGATCCTCTATGATCCCGGCCGGCAGGGGGCGCTCCTGCCGCCCATCGTGGTCGATCATGTCTCCCACGACAGCGAACTGGTGCGGGAGGAGACCTTTGGCCCGGTGGTGCCGATCGTCCGTGTGCCGGATGATGATGCGGCGGTCATGACCATGTCGAATGCCACGCCGTTCGGATTGTCCTCGGGGGTGTGCACCAACGACCTCAACCGCGCGATTGCCTATATCAACGGGCTCGACGTGGGGACCTGCAACATATGGGAGCAACCCGGCTACAGGATCGAGATGTCGCCCTTCGGCGGGATCAAGGACAGCGGCAACGGTGTCAAGGAAGGTGTCATCGAGGCGATGAAGTTCTTCACGAACGTGAAGACCTATTCCCTGCCCTGGGGCGGATGACCGCCGCGGCCCCCGGCGACCCGGCAGGGTACCGGGCCGCTTTCTTGCGTGCACATTATAAAAGGGACCGGTTTGAAAATGAGAAAGACTGACGAAATTTCGGCCGCACAGCGCGGAAACGGGAGGCGAGCAGGATGAACGGTCCTATCGTGCATACCGAGGGAGAGTCGAACACATCCCGTGAGCGTGCGGAGTGGCAACGCAAGGCCGTCGGCCCGGCATCTGCCCCGCTTTTGAAGCGGGATGCGGACGCGTTCCTGCATCAGAGCCTGTCCAGCCCCTGCGTTTCGACGATCGTGCGGGCCGAGGGCATCTGGATCGAGGATTGTGATGGCCGGCGGTACATGGATTTCCACGGCAATTCAGCGCATCATGTCGGGTACGGCCATCCGCGGTTGAGCGCCGCGATCAAGGCGCAGCTGGACGATCTTCCCTTTGCCCCGCGGCGTTTCACCAATGACCCGGCGGTTGCGCTGGCCGAGAGGCTGGGAGAGATCACGCCCGGCGACCTTAGCAAATCGCTTTTCACCACGGGCGGATCGGATGCGAACGAGGTGGCGCTCAGGATCGCGCGCGCGGTCACGGGGCGTTTCAAGACCTTGAGTTTCTGGGATGCGTTCCACGGTGCCGGTTTCGGCGCCGCGTCGGTGGGCGGCGAAGCCACCTTTCGCAGCCATATCGCCGGGCCGCTTTTGCCCGGTGCCGAGCATGTGGCGCCCTTTGCCTGCTATCGCTGCCCCTACGGTCATGCCGGGCCGGAGACCTGCGGCCTGGCTTGTGCCAACATGATCGATTACGTGCTGGAGCGTGAGGGCGACGTGGCGGCGGTGATCGCCGAGCCGATGCGCGCGGTGCCGTATGTTCCCCCGCCCGGTTTCTGGGCACAGGTGCGCGCGGCCTGCACCCGCCATGGCGCGCTCCTGATCCTCGACGAAATCCCGACTGGCCTTGGCAAGACCGGTCGGATGTTCGCCTTCGAGCATGATGAGATCGTGCCGGACATCGTCACGCTGGGCAAGGCGCTGGGCGGCGGGATGCTGCCGATCGCCGCCTGCGTGGCCCGGCGGGATCTCGACGTTTGCGGCGACTTCGCGATCGGCCATTACACGCACGAGAAGAACCCGCTTACCGCGCGGGCCGCGCTGACCACGCTCGAAATCATCGAGGAGGAGGACCTTGTGGCGCGCTCGGCCGAACTGGGCAGGCACGCGATGGCGCGTTTGCAAGAAACCCTGTCCGAATGCCCGATTGTCGGGGATATCCGCGGGCGTGGGCTGATGCTGGGCATCGAGATCGTGGAGGACCGCGATGACAAGACCCCCGGAAGGCAGCGCGCCGAACGTATCTACTATGCCTGCCTCGCCGCCGGGGTCAGCTTCAAGATCAGCCAGGGATGCGTTCTGACATTGTCGCCGCCGTTGACGATCGGGCAGGACGACCTGGATCGCGCGCTGGCAATTGTCGAGCAGGCCGTTATCTCGGAAAGCCGAACGGCATGACCATACTCTGGTTCCTCGTCCAATTGGCGGGGGCTACGATGTTGCTGCTCTATTCGGTCCGGATGGTCCGGACCGGCATAGAGCGTGCCTTTGGCGCGTCGTTTCGTCGGAACATGACCGCGGCCGGCGGCGCGGGGCGCTCGGCCTTGGTCGGTGTTTTCATGGCCGTCGTGCTGCAGAGTTCGGCCGCGGTGGCCTTGCTGGCGGCCGGGTTCACGGGAACCGGCGCGCTGTCCTTCGGAACCGCACTGGCCGTGGTGCTGGGGGGCGATCTGGGGTCGGCGCTGCTGATCCAGGTGCTGTCATTCAAACTTGAATGGCTTGTTCCCGTCCTGCTGGCGGTTGGCGGGGCATTCTTCTTCAATACCGAGAAGCGCCGTGTCAAACAGGCGGGCCGCATTGTATTGGGTATTGCCTTCATCCTGATTTCGCTGCGGTTTCTGCGCGAGACGATGGAGCCGATCCGCGACAGCGCTTTCCTGCCGTCGATAGCCGGCTACCTTGAACAGGATTACGTCACCGCTTTTCTCGCGGGTCTGGCGCTGGCTTTTGTCATGCATTCCTCGGTGGCTGTCATCCTGATGTGCGTCACGCTGGTGTCGATCGGGGCGATCCCGCTCATGGCCGGGGTGTCCCTCGTGCTCGGCGCGAACATGGGGTCGGCGCTGATTCCAATCTGGCTGAGCCGCGGCATGTCACCCGAGGCCCGGCAAGTACCGGCCGCAAATTTCGTGCTACGTGGTGCGTGGGCGATTTGCACATTGGTCCTGATGAACCGCGTGGAGGTCTTGCCGCATATATCCAGCGCGCATCCGGGTCAGTCGCTGGTGAATGTGCATATCCTGTTCAACCTGATCCTGCTTGTCACCGCGCTGCCGTTCGTCAAGCTCCTGCACGTTCCGATCAGCCGGCTGCTGCCGCCCGAGCCGACGCCGGACAAGGCATTGAACGACACCGATCAGAGCCTGTTGGACACGGCCGTGCTGGACAATCCGAATCTGGCGCTGACCAGCCTCAAGCGGGAGGTTTTGCGGATGCTTCAGATTGCCGACGGGATGTTCCGACCGGCGATGGATTTCTACGAGGCATACGACAGGGACCGTGCCGAGGCCCTGCGCCAGCGGGATCGCGTCCTGAACGAGGCGCTGGACGGAGTTCGCCACTACGTCGCCGCGATGGCTGCACGCGAGAATGACAAGGCGGTCTACAAGAAAGCACGCGACCTTGCCGAGTATGCCATCGCGATCGAGGCCGCGGGCGATATCGTTGTCAAACAACTCCTGCCACTTGCAAAGGACAGGTCCGATCACGGCATTCGTTTCTCGCGGTCCGGACTGGACGAGTTGCGGTCGCTGCACGAGAACATCCAGTCCAACATCCTGCTGGCGTCGAACGTGCTGCTTTCCGACGACTGCGAGAGCGCCCGGCTCATGCTTGAAGCGAAAACCGAGATCACCCGCGCCGAGCGGAGCGGTCGCAAGGCGCATCTCCGGCGCCTGGGACAAGGTGCCACCGAGAGCTTCGAGTCGAGCGACATCCACCTGGAGACGTTGCGCGCCTTCAAGGATTTCAACAGCAAGATCGCGGCGATCTCCTATCCGCTGCTCTATCGGGAGGGGCAGCTGCTTGAAACGCGGTTGATCGAGAGCCTTGGCGATACCCCGCCGAACTGACCCGTCCGGGCTCAGGCCTCGAAGATCACCCCGGTGTTTTGAGCGCGCAGGCGCGGGTTCGTGGAGCGGATTTTCACGGGCCGGCCGTTGATGATCTCATCGCAGCGTTCAAGCGTTTCCGCCTCGAGCCGTGCCATCGCCTCTGACGTATAGAACGTCAGATGCGGAGACAGGATGACGTTTTCCATGTCGAAAAGCGGGGAAAGCGGATGGCCGTGTCGTTGCAGCGGTTCTTCCGAGAACACGTCAAGCGCTGCGCCGCCGAGGTGGCCGCTTTCCAGGGCGCGCACGAGCGCGGCCTCGTCGACAATTGCGCCGCGTGACACATTGATGAACAGGGCACCGGGTTTCATGCACGCGAATTCGTGCGCGCCGATCATTTTGCGTGTTTGTGGTGTCAACGTGCTGTGAACAGACACGAAGTCGCATTCGGCCAGCATGTGGTGAAGATCATCGCGGCGTTCGACACCGATCCCGTGCAGCGCGTCGGTGGACTGGTGGGGATCATAGCCCAGAATACGCGCCCGAAATCCGCAGCCCATCATGCGCGCCATCGCCTGGCCAATGCGGCCGACACCGACCAGCCCGATCGTCTTGCCCGCGATATCACTTCCTTGTCGCGGGGCGTGCGGCCAATCCCATCCGTCCGCCTGCATCTTGGCGTGCAACGGCATCAATCGTCGCGCCAGAGCGATCAACAGGGCGAAAGCGCCCTCGGCCACGGTTTCCTCGGCATAATGCGGAATGTTGACGACGGGCACGCCCTGCTCGATGGCGGCCTCGACATCGATTGCGTCGATCCCCACGCCGTATTTCACGATGCCTTTCAGGGAGGTTGCCGTTTCAATCACCTTTCTGGTGATCGGGGTATAGCAGGTCAGGATCAAGCCTGCCCCCAGCGAGGCCCGGGCGAGGTCCGCTTCGGTTATGTCCCCGGGCAACGAGACCAGATCATGGCCCTGGCCGCGCAGGGCGCTTTCAATCCCGGGGCACTCCAGCTCCTTGTCGGTGCGCAGGATTTTCATGGTGCCTCCATTGTTCTATTGCGGAGCCGGTAAGAGCCGAGGTGTCATGCCCGGCTGAAACGGGGACGATGGCGGATGGACCGCCACGCGTGAGATTGAAATCCGCATCCTGCAAAAACATGCAAAAAATTGCAACCGCCGTCAAGTATCGTTAAGACTGGGGCGCGAATTTCAACGGAGTTCTTTATGCTTCCCTCGGAGAGACATGAAATCATCCTCACCGAGATTCGGCGCCATGCCGCGGTCTCGATCCGCGATCTGACGGCGCGCCTCGGCGTGACCCGCGAGACCGTGCGAAAGGATATCGAACTGCTCGCATCGCGCGGCATGGTCGGGCAGGTTCGTGGCGGGGCTGTGCGCGTGCAGACGCGCGAGGCGCCGATCGGGGATCGGGCCCAGACGAACGCGGCAGGCAAGACGCGTATCTCGGAAAGGGTCGCCCAGATTGTTCCGGACGGCGCTTCCGTCGCGATCGACATGGGGTCCACCGCGCTTTGCGTGGCGCAGGCGTTGGGAGAGAGCGTGAGGGATTTGAGTGTTGTGACCAATGATTTGCGTGTTTCAGAGGCATTGGCGCCCCGGTGTCGTGAGCTTGTCCTGCTCGGTGGGCGTGTTGCTCCGGCGGAGATGGCTGCGCTGGGGGTCGAGGTTCTTTCCAATCTATCGAAGTACAGGACGGAATTCGCGGTCGTCAGTGTCGGGGGGCTGAGCGCGCGGGCGATGTTCACGAATTTCTCAAGAGAGGCTGTCGAGTTGCACCGTCTCATGTTCGCGCAGGCCGAGCGGACTTTAGTGCTCGTGGACAGTAGCAAATATGATGTCGTCGGGCAGGTCGTTCTGGGAGCGCTCCCGGCGGATGTCGAGATCCTGAGCGATGCGCCGCCGCCAGATGACATCGCCGCAGCACTTGCTGATGCGGGTGCGTCTGTAACGGTTGTCGACTGATTTCGCGTTTGCAAAAAAATGCAAAATATGGTTGCCTGCGACAGCTCGATGACAGGAAAGGCAACCAGATGCTCACGTCCGCGCTTCCGCAATATGCGAAACATGTGATCATAGGCGGCGGGATCGTCGGCTGTTCCACGGCGTACCATCTTGCCAAGATGGGCGAGAGTGACATCGTGCTGCTGGAGCAGGGCCGGCTGAGCAGCGGGACGACATGGCATGCGGCGGGCCTTGTCGGACAGTTGCGAAACACGCCGGCGATGACCGGTCTCATCCGCTATTCCACCGATCTGTATGCCGAGCTGGAGGCTGAAACCGGCCTTGCCACGGGCTGGAAGCGCTGTGGATCGGTCACTGTGGCACGGACGGATGAACGCATGACCGTGCTGCGCCGGACGGCCGCGAGCGCGCGGGCTCAGGGAGTCGAGGTCGACATCATTTCAGCGCAGGAAGCGGGCGACAAATGGCCGGTCATGGAGACATCCGACCTCAAGGGAGGGTTGTGGATGCCCGGTGATGGCAAGGCCAATCCGACCGATCTGACCCAGTCATTGGCCAAGGGCGCGCGGATGCGCGGGGCGCGGGTGATCGAGGGTACCCGCGTGACCGGGATCCACACCAAGGACGGGAGCGCCGCCGGTGTCGAGACGCCCCGGGGGCGCATCGGCGCGCAGAACGTCATCAATTGCGGGGGCCAATGGGCACGCAAGCTGGGGGCTATGTGCGGCGTGACAGTGCCATTGCATTCGGCCGAGCACATGTACGTCGTCACTGAGGAAATGAAGGGCGTGATGCCAGACTTGCCGGTGTTGCGCGACCCCGACGGGTACATCTACTTCAAGGAAGAGACAGGTGGCCTTGCGATGGGCGGGTTCGAACCCGACGCGAAGCCATGGGGCATGCAAGGTATTCCCGACGATTTCGAATTCACGCTTTTGCCCGATGACTGGGACCAGTTCGAAATCCTGATGGAGAATGCGCTGATACGGGTGCCTCGGATGGCGCAAAGCGGTGTGCGCGCTTTCTATAACGGGCCGGAAAGTTTCACGCCGGACAACAACTACATCCTCGGCGAGGCGCCTGAGCTGCGGCATTACTTCGTCGGCGCCGGGTTCAACTCGATGGGGATCGCCAGCGCCGGCGGTGCCGGGCGCGCGCTGGCGGAATGGATCGTGGCGGGCGAGGCGACGTCTGATCTTGCTGACGTGGACATACGCCGTTTCGCCCGGTTCAACAACAACCCGCGATGGCTGCACGACCGGGTCAAGGAAACGCTCGGGCTGCATTATGCCATGCCTTGGCCGAACCGGGAGTTGCACAGCGCCAGACCGCTTCGCCGCTCGCCGATCCATGATCGGCTGGATCGGCAGGGGGCCGTGTTCGGCACCCGCATGGGATGGGAGCGGGCAAACTGGTTCGCGCCGACGGATATGTCGCGCGAAACTGTTTACGCGTTCGGCCGCCAGAACTGGCACGACGTGGTGGCGAGTGAGCAAAAGGCGACGCGCGAGGCTGTCGCGTTATTCGACCTGACCAGTTTCGCGAAGCTGCTTGTCCAGGGGCCCGATGCAGCAGCGGAACTGAACCGCATCTGCGCCGGGAACGTGGATGTCGAAGACGGCGGAACCGTCTATACGGCCCTTCTGAACACGCGCGGGGGCTATGAAAGCGACTTGACCGTACTGCGGCGCGGGCGGAATGAATACCTGCTGATCACAGGATCCACGCAGGTGGTGCGTGATCTCGACTGGATCCGCCGGAACCTTGCCGACCGCGCGCATGTCACGCTTGCCGATGTCACCTCGGCCTATGCGGTGCTTGCCGTCATGGGGCCGAGATCGCGCGACTTGTTGCAGGAGCTGACGGGGGCGAATCTTTCGAACGAAACCTTCCCGTTTGCCACGCATCGCGAGATCCCGCTGGGATACGCGACGGTGATTGCGAACCGGATGAGCTATGCCGGCGAACTCGGATGGGAGTTGCTGGTGCCGACGGAATTCGCCGCGGGTGTCTACGATGACCTGATGACGGTTGGCGACAGGCATGGCCTGTGCCACGCGGGTTACTACGCGCTGGAAGCGCTTCGGCTGGAGAAGGCGTTCCGTGCCTGGGGGCGTGAGCTTACGCCGGATATCACGCCTCTTCAGGCGGGGCTGGGGTTCGCCGTGGATTTCGACAAACCCGGCGGCTTCATCGGGCGCCGCGCACTTATGCAAGCTGGTAAAGATCCCGGGCATCTGAAAACCCGGATCGTGCAACTCGTCGCGCAGGATCCCGAGGCCCACCTCTGGGGTGGCGAGGCCGTGCTTAGGAACGGCGTGGAAATCGGGACGGTGCGATCGGCCGCGTGGGGGCAAGCGCTTGGTGCCACAGTGGCGCTGGGCCGCTTGACGGCGCAGGAATGCATCACGCGTGATTTCCTTGCCGACGGTCGGTACGAGGTGGATATTGCCGGCACGCTGCATCGCGTGGTGCCGCATACCCGCGCTGCATTCGACCCAAGGGCTGACCGGGTCAGGCAGTGAGATGCGCAGCCGCCCGGGCAACGGCAGCAGCGGATACGGGCCCGGTTGCGGCGCGGGATGCGCCCCGGCGTTGGCATCCATCGCCGGGCCCTTGACGCGCGCCGGATGCGCGCGTCACGGCTGGTGATTGATCGTGCGCGCCTGCCAGTCGCTGCCGCGCAGGTGCAGCTCCGTCACCGACAGCGTGTCGATGCGGTGACCGAACGCCTCGTAAGCGGTAATGCCGAGCGCGCGTTGTACCCTTGTCAGTATGGCGCCCATATGGGCCACGACGATGATGTCGCCGCCCGCATGGGCCGTCAGCAGGCGGTCTGTCGCTCGTTCGACCCGGTCGGTGATCTGGTTCCAGCTTTCGCCGCCGGGCGCGCGAATGTCGCCCGGGTTGTCCCAGAACGCCCGCAGGCCGGCCTGATCCGGGACCCGGTCGAACGCCTGCAATTCCCACGCGCCGAAATTGATCTCGCGCAGGTCTGGGTCATGCGGCAGCCGCGGGCGCGAGCCCGCGATGGCATCGGCCGTGGCCACCGCGCGGGCGAGGTCGGAGGATATCACCGGCGCCCCGTCCGGCAGGTGCGCGGCAAGCCTGCCCAGCCGGGCCGTGTCGGACAGGTCGGCCGGCAGGTCGGACCAGCCGACCATCGTCTTCGCATGAGTCGGGCCGTGGCGGACCCAGAATAGCCGGGTCACGGCATGTCGCCCTTGAGCACCTGCGGCAGCCCCGCCGTGACCGAGACGACAAGACCGGCCTTGGCGGCGAGCTTCTGATTGAGTTCCCCCTGTGCCTGCCGGAAGCGGCGCGCCAGCGCGTTTTCCGGCACGACGGAAAGCCCGACCTCGTTTGAGACGATCACCACGGGCGCGGCGCACAGCGCGAGGCCGGCCATCAGGGCGGCCTCGGCCTCGGCCGGGTCGCTTTCGGCCAGTAGCTGGTTCGACAGCCACATCGTGGCGCAATCAACGAGGATCGCGCTGTCGCCGCTGACGGTGGCAAGCGTCCGGCCAAGGTCGAGCGGCTCCTCGATCGTGCGCCAGCCAGCGCCGCGCAGTTCCTTGTGCCGTTCGATCCGGTTTCGCATCTCGTCGTCATGCGCCTGTGCGGTGGCCATGTAGACGGGCGTGCGCCCGGTGCCGGTCACGAGTTTCTCGGCGAAGGCCGTCTTGCCCGACGCGGCCCCGCCCAGTACCAAGGTCAGTCCCGGCAGCATGTTGTGCATATCCCTTTTTGATCCGCTTCGGTTGAGGCTGCGTACCACTGGTTGAGACGCCGGGAAAGGCGTGAAACATTTAACAGCCTGACTGGGGGGCGATATGCCACTTGATGCACCGCAAGACAGTACGATGTCCCGCCGGGCCATGAAGGCCGAACTGCTGGATGCCGAAACCGAGCTAGAACTCGCTTACGCGTGGCGGGACAACCGGGACGAGGAGGCGCTGCACAGGCTGATCACCGCCTATATGCGGCTGGCGATATCGATGGCGTCGAAATATCGGCGCTACGGCGCCTCGATGAACGACCTGATCCAGGAGGCGGGGCTCGGCCTGATGAAGGCCGCCGACAAGTTCGACCCCGATCGCGGGGTCAGGTTCTCGACCTACGCGGTGTGGTGGATCAAGGCCAGCATCCAGGACTACGTGATGCGCAACTGGTCGATGGTGCGCACGGGCAGCACCAGCAGCCAAAAGAGCCTGTTTTTCAACATGCGCCGGGTTCAGGCCCGACTTGAGCGCGAGGCGATGGCAAAGGGCGAGGAACTGGACGGCTACCAGCTGCGCGAGATGATCGCCCACGAGGTTGGCGTGCCGCTGCGCGACGTCGAGATGATGGAAGGCCGCCTGTCCGGCACGGATTTCTCGCTCAATGCAACGCAGACGACCGAGGACGAGGGCCGCGAGTGGATCGACACCCTCGAGGACGAGGCGCCGCGCGGGGACGAGGTGGTCGAGAAGGGCCACGACCTGCACGCGCTGCGTGACTGGCTTCGCGAGGCGATGGGCGGCCTGAGCGATCGGGAACGTTTCATCGTGCACGAACGCAAGCTGCGCGAGACGGCGCGTACCCTTGAAAGCCTTGGCGAGGAACTGAACCTGTCCAAGGAACGCGTCCGGCAGCTTGAATCGGCGGCATTCCAGAAGATGCGCAAGCATCTTGAAAGGCACGGGGCCGAGGTGCACAACCTGCTGGCATGATGGGTCGCGTTCTTGCCGTATTGTTGCTTTTCGCCGGCGGCGCCAGCGCACAGGACGTGCTGGTGCTGGGCGAAATCCACGACAACCCGGTGCATCACGACAGGCAGGCCGAGGAAGTGGCCCGGTTCGCGCCGGAGGCCATCGTGTTCGAGATGCTGACCGAGGACCAGGCGGCGCGTGTCACCCCGGCGTTGCGTCAGGACCGCGCGGCACTTGCGAACGCGCTGGACTGGGACGAGAGCGGCTGGCCCGATTTCGCGATGTATCACCCGATAATCACCGCCGCCCCGGGGGCCGAGCTTTTCGGGGCGGGGCTGCCGCGCGCCGCGGCGCGGGCCGCGATGGAGGACGGC
>NZ_JBKOTX010000091.1:0-21855 GCF_047086965.1 Roseovarius halophilus (ex Wu et al. 2025)
GACTCCGAACAAATTTTCTCTGATGGGCTTTGCGAGCGGGCAGGATGGAGGCTTCAAAATGGGCAGAAGAGATCTTTTGTTCGGGATTCCGTCCCCACCTCGGAGGGAACTGCGAGCAAACCTTTCTCTTGGACAACGCGCTGGCGGCAGTTTTGAGGGGCGCCGAAAACGCGATAAATCATAAAGCATTGTAAAATATATGCTTTTTCTCGAGGTTACCGCAGCTTCGAAGATGCAAGAACAGTAGTTGATACCGTTTGGTCGGGGTCGCATTTCAAACCGGATGACACTCCGAGCGAAATTTACTCCTGCTCAACTGCGCGCGTGCTTTCTCTGGCGGCTTTCATGGCTGCTATGATTGATGAAGATGTTGTTTTAAAACAATAATTATTCTTTCGTTTGTCGGCCTACGACTGCCCTGAAAGATGTCGTGGCGATTTTTCTGTCCCGGGCGCGTCCGGCCCGTTTTGGGCAATCGCGACTCCGAACAAATTTTCTCTGATGGGCTTTGCGAGCGGGCAGGATGGAGGCTTCAAAATGGGCAGAAGAGATCTTTTGTTCGGGATTCCGTCCCCACCGCCATGTATGTTCAATTTGCGTATTATATCAGTCTTGTACCACGACATTTACAAAGGATGATACATCCTGCCCGCTATAATCGGAGATGGCGGAATCGTGCGCTTCAACGACAGCGTTGTGCCGGACGGAGGGCGTTCGGAAATCGGCGTGGAGGTGTAGCGATGACCGCCAGCATACTTTGCTGATGACATATCGGGCAGAGAATGGTTTTGGCGGAATGAATATTGGCGAGGCGACGGCCTTGATAGACAATGAAACCTGCCACGCGACCGCTGTGATCATCGAATAAGGTCAGGGCCACCGTTTTGCGCGCGCCCGGCGGTGCCGACGCGCCATCCGCGTCTGGATCAGCCGGAAAAGGCCGGCCATGTCGCCGCTCCATTTTCGGGGCCGTGAGCCACGCAACGGACCTGAAATCGAAGGGTCCTGACCCTGAAAGATCCCAGTCCGGAGATCCGGCTCAGCCCGTGTGCATGGGCACTACCTTTGAAAGTCTCGACCTGCTAAGGCACGGTATGACCTGTTCGACTGCTGCGCATCCGGCGTTGTCGTGGCGCTTTCTTCACCTGGGGACCCGGCTTTTGCTGGGCGGACTTCTGTTCGCCCTTTGCACGTGGACTCCGGCGTACGCCGAGGGAACGTCCGCCTGCAATCCTCCGGCCGGGCAACCGGAAGAACAGTTGCGCATTGGCATCCGCGAGGCGCCGCCTTTCGTCGTCGACGACGACTTGCGCGGTCTGCGAGGGCTGTCGATTGACCTTTGGGAAAGCGTCGCAGCCGGGATTGGTCTCGAGAATGGCTACGTCTATGTGGAATGTCCTCTCTCTGCGCAGATTCCTGCGCTTGAGGATGGCGCGCTGGACGTTGTGATATCGCCCTTGACGATCACGTCAGAGCGGACGGAGCGCTTCGATTTCTCGGTCCAGTATCTGTCATCGGGCCTTGTCGTCGCGCGCTTGCAAACCGAGGGGATCGACTTCCGATACGCCGGGCAAATCCTGTGGAACATGCTGATGCAGCAACGGACGGTCATCGCAGTTCTCAGCTTCATTGCCCTCAACATTCTGCTCGCTTACGCGGTTTCACGCCGTGTCAAGGGCACCTCCGATGAAGACGCGCCAGACCGGCCAATGGGACGTGGTGCGTTTTTCATGTACGAGACGATGGCGCGTACCTCGGGTCTCAAGTCGCTTGAAAACGCTTTCCCGACAGCAACCGGGCGCCTACTGGAGGCTGCGATGGTGGTCGTGGGCCTGACCTTTTCGGCCGGTGTATTTTCTGTTCTCACGACATCTTTCATAAACTCTGTTGACCGTACCGAAACGGTGGCGTGGGACGAACTCCCGTTGCATCGGGTCGCAACACTTGCAAACTCCACCGGCCAGAGCTTCATGGAAAACAGGGTCGAGGCCGACGCCTTGTTTCGCTGCGACCGAACGCTGCCGAAAGACAAAGAGACCGGCTGCCTGATCGCCCCAAGCTGGGACGCCGCGTTGCAGCATCTGCAAGCGGGGGACGTAGATGTTGTCCTTGGCGACTGGCTTCAACTGACATATCTTGCACGGTCCGGCGCATATCCGCGTGTCCAGATACAGCCTCGAAGCTTTGTCAGCGAACCATATGGCTGGGGTATCACTCTCGAGCAGGATGCACTACGACGAAAGATCGACCGCGAGATTCTCGCGCGGCTGCGTCACGTCCAGTGGCGCGAGTTGGTCCAGGAATATCTCGGGGAAGGCTCGATATCGCCGCAATAAAAAACAGGCCCGAAAGGAATGCCATCATGCGCAATGCGCAGCCAACCGGGCCGCCCAAAAAGGAGAAAGGGTCACTGAGTGACGTGAATCTCGAAACCGCACGACAGTACGATCTGTATTTCGGTGCCGGTCACTACGATCGTCGATATCCCCGCCCAAATACTGCTGTGCTGAACGCTGTTCTGGCTCACATGCCGGCAGGCGGCTCGGTGCTCGACTACGGATGCGGCAGTGGCCGCTATCTTCTGCCACTCGCCGAGTTTTGTGGCAGTGTCATAGGATATGATATTTCGGACACTGCATTGCGCGGGGCACAAGCCAGACTGGCAATGTCCGGGCTGGCGGAAAAGGTTGTGCTGACCGGGCCGGATCCCGCTTTACTCGACGCGGTCATCGCGGAGGCCGGGCCCGTCGATGTCGCCGCATGCCTTTTCGGCGTGTTGAGCCACATTGAAACGGCCATGGCGCGCCGGGACGTTTTGCAGCGTCTCTCCGCGATGCTCCACCCGGATCATGGGCGGATCGTGGTGTCGGTGCCCAACCGTCGTCGTCGGTTTCGGGGCGAACAGCGCGCTCAGAGACGCTGCGAGGGCGGTGAAATCCGCTATGCGCGCAGTTTCGGCAGGGACCGGGTTCAGCTGCCCTACATGCTTTACGATTCCGCCTCGCTTGCGCGCGAACTCGAAATGGCAGGGCTCGTGGTAGAAAGCATCCGGGCAGAGTCAATTTTTTCCGAAAAATCCATAACCAACAACCGTTGGATCGGCGCGCTGGACGCGGTCCTGCGCCGGACCTGTCCGGCCAAATTCGGGTACGGCATGATCGCGGTTGCACGCCCGGCATGACGCGCCCGGTTGTACTTTTCGTATTGATCGCGGCCCTGGTGCTTTCTGTGGTTCCGGCGACAGCCGACACGCTCGACAATATCCGGGATCGAGGGATCATCACGGTCGGCGTGAAGGCGGATTACGGCGCCTGGGGCAGCTACAATTCAAGCGGCGCCATCACCGGTATGGAGCCGGATATTGCGGCACACATCGCCGACGCACTTGGCGTGTCGCCGCGGCTTGTCCCGGTCACCTCGGCCAATCGATTGGCGCGACTGGAACAGGGGACCGTTGACCTGGTCATCGCGACCATGGGGGCCACGGTCGAAAGGCGCAAAGCCGCCCGTCTGATTTTGCCGCATTATTATGCCAGCGGCGTTCGACTGCTGAAACGATCGAACTCGCCCTTTGCCGAGTGGGGGCAGCTACGCGGCCGATCAATCTGCCTTGTGCGCGGCGCCTACTACAACCGTCACTTGAGTGAATCCCTGCTGATCGAGCCTCTTACGTTTTCCACGCTCGTCGATGCCAAGGCAGCCCTGCAGGACGGTCGCTGCGCCGGGCTGGCCTATGACGATACTGCGTTGGCCGGGATGGTGGCCGAGCCGGGATGGGAGGACTTCGAGGTCGCAATGCCCACCATCAACGGCACCCCCTGGGCAATGGCCGTGGCGCGCGGCGCCGAGTCAAGGCAGCTGGCCAGACGCATCGGTGATCTTGTCGCCGCGTGGCACGCCGATGGCACGCTGCTGTCGATCGAAGAGCGGTGGCTCGGGACGACATCCCCCTTTCTCGAAGAGATGCAGACGCTCTGGTCGCGGGAAGCATCCGACGGAATGGTCTGCCGCCGTGGCCCCGAGGGTGCGTTCCCGGAAGACTGCCTGATTTCGACAATCGCGAGATCGGGTCGCCAGATTTCAACGCCAGATTGGGTCGGCGCGGTCGACGCCGCCACTGGCCTCGACGTCACCGTCTTTTTTGATCCGTACAATCGCTCGCGCCTGCTGACCGGGCTTGCGAACACTGTTGCGATATCAATCACGGCCATCCTCGGCGCCTGCTTTTTCGGTATCGGCATGGCCGCGCTTCTCTTGCGTACAGCTTCCGGGCCAGCGATCCTCGCGCCCATAGATGCCGCGGCCCGGGGCATCGTGGCGTTGGCGCAGCTGACGCCGCCCATTCTGCAGATTTATATCTTGTTCTTCGGCCTCACGGCCTGGCTGCATGACCGAACGGGTGTCCAGCCGGGGGCCTTCGCGATCGCGAGCCTGGTCTTCTCTGCCTATGCCGGGGCAACAATCGCGGTTCTCCTCCGCGCCGAGGTGCGACAAAACCCGGATATCGGGCTGATCAGGGCCTTTCTCGGAAGCTATGACGGGATCGTGGCCACGCTGGTCAACATCGTCAAGGCTGCCGGCATGGCCAGCGCGGTCGCCTATTTCGACATGATCACCGCCACCACGGATCTTGTGGGAGAAGGTGCCGACAAGGCTTTGATGATGAACCTTCTTCTTGGCTTCTACCTGGTCTTTGTCATGATCATCATGGCCTTCTTCGAAGCTCTTCGAAGGTGGCTGGAATGACGTTGAGCGAAATCTTCGATATTCTGCTCGCCTGGACGCCATACATGGCCAAGGGCTTTGTGATGAACCTCCAAATCTCGGGCCTGGCCATCCTGATCGGAACAACGGTGGGACTGGCAATCGGCCTGTTGCGGTTGATGCAAAGTCGTTTCATTGCTCTTGGCGCTCGCGGCGCCACCGCACTTTGCCGCAACGTGCCCTCGTTCGTGATGATGTTCTACCTCGCAGTTATGCTTCCACAGGAAATTGCGCTGCCCGGCGGGGGGGTGCAGCCTGTCGATCCGTGGATCAAGGCCGCCCTTGCTTTGGCCATTCCCGTGGCAGGGTTTTTGTCTGACCAGATCGTGGGCGCCAAAATTTCCGGGCGTCGCCTGTTCGGACCCACGCTTCGCATTGCATCGGCGCAATACGCGATGATTATAGTCATGGCGTCGGCCACAGCCTCTGTTATCGGTGCCGACGATCTCGTGGCCCGCGCGGGCCGGGTTGCGGCCATCACAGACACACCGGGATTTCTTACTTGGTGCTATGTATATGCCGCGCTTTGGTTTTTTGCGTTCGGCCTGCTGGCAAGAGCCGGCCTGAACTTCCTGGCTCTGCGCAATGCCAGAGATTGATGTCGGGCAACGCGTCTGGCCCTGTCTGCCCGGACCTTAGTTTTTGAGGTCATGAGAGCGGCCCGAGGTCCGGGCTGTCTGCGATGGCTGGCCGGGCGACGGATCACCAGCTTTCGGTTGCGCGGACCCTCGAAAATCCCAATACATTTGCTCCATGCGATTTAATACCACCGTCCTGGCCGCTTTTACCGCGCTCTGCGTGGCAATCGGCGTTTTCTGGCTCTCGCTCAGCTTTTTCCAATCCGAGGAAGAGGCCAAGGCCCGCGGACGGCTTTCGCTGTACCATAGCACCGTACGCTCGGAACTTGAGCGGTTTTCACACCTGACCTATGTGCTCGCGCGTGATACCCATGTGATCGACACCGCCACGGGGGGCGCGACCGGGCGGCTCGATCGCAGACTGGCGGCCTTTGCGGCGCAATCGGGGCTCGATGCGATCTATTTGATGCGGCGCGACGGGACGACAATTGCAGCCTCTAACGCCGGTCGCCCTGACAGCTTCGTGGGGCAGGATTACGCCTTTCGCCCCTATTTTCAGGCAGCGCGGGAGGGTGCGCAGGGACGGTTCTACGGCATCGGGGCGACCACGGGCCTGCCCGGCTATTTCATCGCCGACGCGGTGCGCGACGCCGAAGGCGGGCTGGCCGGGGTGATCGCCATCAAGCTGGATCTGACCGATCTTGAAGACGCCTGGCGCGCGGCCGGGGAACAGGTGTTCCTGGCCAATCGCGACGGGATCGTCCTGCTCTCGTCGGACCCCAGGTGGCGCTATCGCAGCCTGCGCGATCTGAGCCCGGATCAACGCGCCCGAATTGCGCAGGATCGCCAGTTTCCGGGGCAAGACCTCGCGTCTCTGGACTGGGAGCCCAGGGACGATGCGCGTGCCGTGATCGACGGGTCCGAGCGTATTCACTTGTCGGCTTCGGTGGCTCCACATGACTGGGTGCTTCACTACTTTGCTGATGACAACGCGGCCGTGACGCGCAGCTTGTTGCTGACAGGTCTGGTGATGCTGCTCGCGGGCGCGGGCTTCCTTGTGTCGCAGGTGCGCCGGACGCAGCGGATCGGCGCCGCCCTGCGCCGGTCCGAGGCGGAGGAGGCGCAGCTGCGCGAGGCCAACGAGCGGCTGGCCGTAGAGATCGATGAACGCCGCACGGCCGAACGCCGGCTCAAGCGGACGCAGGACGAGTTGGAGCGGGCGAGCCGTCTGGCCGCCCTGGGGCAACTGGCGGCGTCGGTCACGCACGAATTGGGCCAGCCCATCGCGGCGATGCGGAACCACCTGGCCGCGGCCGAGATCGGCGGGCAACCGGCGGTGCGGTTCATCCCGAGGATCACCGGGATCGTGGACCGGATGGAGGGGATCACGCGACAGTTGAAGTTCTTTGCCCGCAATGACCGCGAGGAATTTGGCCCGGTCGACCTGGAGGTCGTGGTGCAGGCGGCGCTGTCGCTGGTCGCGCCGAATATCTCCAACGTGGGGGCCACGACATCGGTTGATGCGCCGGATCAGCCCGTCATCGTGCGCGGCAATCAGTTGCGGTTGGAACAGGTGCTGACCAACGTGCTGCGCAATGCTGTGGATGCAGTGGAGAACTGTGCGGAGCGACGGATCGATATCATGCTCGGGCAAGGTCATGACATAGGCTGGGTCGAGGTGCATGATACCGGACACGGGCTGGGGCAGGCGCGCCTTGATGAATTGCAGGAGCCGTTTGTCACGACGCGCGAGAGCGGGCGCGGCATGGGGTTGGGCCTTGCGATTTCGGCGAATATCGTCAAGGCGCATCAGGGCCGGTTCAGCGCCGATAACCTTGCGCGGGGCGGTGCGATGTTCCGGATCGAGATCCCGCAACAGGGCATGGACAAGGATCTGAGCGCGGCATGAGCACATCAGGGACCTTCCGTATTCTGATTGTCGAGGATGACCGCGCGATGCGGCTTTCGCTCATCGACCTGCTGGAGTCGTCGGGTTGGTGCGTCGAGGCGCAACCGCGCGTCGAGCGGCTGGCCGAGCGACTGGAGGCATTCCAACCGGACGTGATCCTGTCTGACGTACGAATGCCGGGCATGTCGGGACTGGAGTTGCTGGACAGTCTCGATCGTGATCTGTCGCCGCCGCTGGTGCTGATTTCGGCGCATGGCGATATCGCCATGGCGGTGGATGCGATGCAGCGCGGGGCCTACAGTTTCGTCGAGAAACCCTATGAGCCGCGCCGGTTGCTGAACATCCTGCGCCATGCCGCGGATCAACATACCATGCGGCGCACGACCGAGCGGCTGAAATCGCGCCTGATGCAGCTTTCGGGGCTGGACAGGGCGCTGTTGGGTGAGACGCCTGAGACCGTTGCCTTGCGCGAAGAGGTGCTGGACCTGTCCCAGAGCGCGGCCGCGGTGATGGTGCAGGGTGAGACAGGCACCGGCAAGGACCTTGTGGCGCGGGCGCTGCATGACCTGAGCGGCGATGCGGCGGGGCCATTTCTGGCGCTCAACTGTGCCGCGCTGTCTGTCGAGGGCTTCGAAGCCGAGATGTTCGGGGCCGAGGGCGTGGCCAACGGGCGCTTGCAGGGGGCCGATGGCGGCACCTTGTTTCTGGATGAAATCTGCTCCTGCCCGATGCCGGTGCAGGCAAAGCTGTTGCGGGTCATCGAGGACAAGCAGGTCTTGCCGCTTGGCGCGACGGCCCCGGTGCCGCTGGCGTTCCGGGTGATTTCCGCCACCAACGAAGACCCCGAGCAGGCGGTGCGCGAGGGGCGGCTTCGGGCGGATCTGCTGTATCGCTTGAATACCACGATGATTGCCCTGCCCACGCTCAGGCAGCGGCGCAATGACGTAATGCTGCTGACGGCGCGATTCCTTGACGAGTTCGCGCGCCTATACGAGACCCGTGTGCCCGATCTGACGCCCGAGGACAGTGCGGCCCTTCTGGCGCACGACTGGCCGGGCAATGTGCGCGAGTTGCGCAGCGTGTGCGAACGCCGGGTGTTGAGCGCGCGGCGCGGGGCCGGGTCGATGGCGCAGGCGCTGCGCCGCGATGCGCTGGCCGATGATGTGCCGGACACGCTGCGGGCGGCTGTGGCCGCCTTCGAGCGCGAGCTCATTGCCAAGGCGATCACCGCGCATGAGGGACAGATGGAAGCGGTGGCCGAGGCGCTTGGCATCGGCCGGCGCACGCTCAACGAGAAGATCGTCAAGCTGGGGCTGGACAAGGGGGCGCTGCTGTAGCCTGCTTGCGGAAATCCGCAGGGCGGCTGTGACTGTCATGCGCGGTTTTCTTCCTAGGCATTGTTTGTGGCATGAAACAGGATTGCCGGCATCGTGACGCATGACATCTGGGAGGAGAAACCATGCCGAAACTGTTGAGTTATACCACCGTGGCCGCGATCAGCTTTGCCTTTGCCGGCGAGGCGATGGCGACCGAATGGAACGTCTCGCTGTGGGGCAAGCGCCGCGCCTTTACCGAGCACGTCGAGAAGCTGGCCGAACTGGTGAGTGAAAAGACCGACGGCGAATTCACCCTCAACATCAGCTACGGCGGCCTGTCGAACAACCGCGAGAACCTGGACGGGATTTCCATCGGGGCCTTCGAGATGGCGCAGTTCTGCGCGGGCTATCACCGCGACAAGAACCCGACGATCACGGTTCTCGAATTGCCGTTCCTGGGCGTCGAGACGCTGGAGCAGGAGCGTGAACTGTCGATGGCGCTCTACGACCATCCGGCCGCGCAGCAAGACCTGGCGCGCTGGAACGCGGAGCTTCTGATGCCGTCGCCGCTGCCGCAGTATAACCTCGTGGGGCTGGGCGATGCGCCCGGCAGCCTTGATGATTTCGCGGGGCTGAGCGTGCGCGCCACCGGCGGGATCGGCGCCGCGATGGAGGCCGTGGACGCGGTGCCCACCTCGATGTCCGCAACCGAAGTGCGGCAGGCGATGGATAGTGGCGTGGTCAAGGCCGTGGCCTTTGCCCCGCATGCGCACATGTCCTTCGGCACGATCGAAAACGGCGAGTGGTGGACCTCGAACCTCAACCCCGGCACGGTTAATTGCCCGGTCGTTGCCAATACCGACGCGCTCGACAGCCTGTCGGAGGATCATCGCGAGGCGCTTTTGGGATCCATCGACGAAGCGCTCGATCACTATGTCGACAACTATGAGAACAACACACTGGAGGCTTGGGGTCCGGCGCTCGAAGAGCGCGGCATCGAGGTGATCAGCTTTGACGAGGATGCACTCGCGAACTTCGAAGAGGCGGTCGCCGGCCCGGCCGCCGCAGCCTGGATCGAGGACATGAGCGATCGCGGCCTCCCCGCGCAAGAGCTCCACGACTTTGCCAGCGACACGTTGGCAGAGATCAAGGGCGGCTCCTGAGCCTGAGCTGCGCGGCCCGTGGTGTATGCGTCACGGGCCGCGGTCTTGCGACCTGAACGGGAGATGATCCATGGCAGGAGCGGCCTCTGTCCTGTCCGATACCAGCAGTCTGAGCAGGTTTGATCGTGGCCTCTACCGGATCGAGCGGCAGCTTGCGCTCTTGAGCGGGCTGGCCGTGTTCTCGCTGATGGTACTGGCGGTGGTTTCCGTGGGCGGGCGTAATTTTTTCAATCAACCGCTGCCCGGCTACGTCGACTGGATCGAGCAGATCATGCCGCTTATTGCCTTCATGGGCGTGGCCTATACGCAGCGCGATGGTGGGCACATCCGGATGGATATTTTCGTCGGGATGTTTCGTGGACGCGTACTCTGGCTGATCGAGTTGATCACCACGGTGCTGGTGCTGGCGCTGATGCTGCTGCTGGTCTGGGGCAGCTGGGCGCATTTCGAGCGCAGTTTCGACTGGAACGCGCCCATGTGGAGCCGGGACAGCACCATGGACATCGGCCTGCCGATCTGGCCGGCGAAGATCCTCGCGCCGATTGCCTTCGCCGTGCTGTCGTTGCGGCTGATGCTGCAGGTCTGGGGCTTCGGGCGGGCGCTGGTCACCGGAGCGGAGCGTCCGGTCGCGGTGCCTCTGATTGAGGATGCGGCGACGCAGGCCGCGCGCGAGGCCGCGCAGCTGAGCGGCCGCGATGAATAGGGAAGGCACCTGATGGAGCCGATAGACATCGGGCTTGTGGTCACCGGTCTGCTGCTGGTCGTCGTCATTCTTGGTATGCGCGTGGCCTTTGCCGCAGCCCTCGCAGGCACGCTCGGGCTGATCTGGATTTTCTGGTCCAAGAAGGGCTATGCGGGGGACGAGTTCGTCTGGGCGCTGACGGTGGCCGTCAAGACGGCCGGTCAGGTGCCGCATTCCAAGGTCAGTTCACAGGCGCTCAGCCTCATCCCCACCTTCATCATGATCGGCTATCTGGCCTATTACGCGGGGCTGACCAAGGCACTCTTCGAGGCCGCGAAACGCTGGATCGCCTGGGTGCCCGGGGGGCTTGCGGTCTCGACGGTCTTTGCCACGGCCGGATTTGCCGCCGTGTCGGGGGCGAGCGTGGCGACGGCGGCCGTCTTTGCGCGCATCGCCATCCCAGAGATGCTCAAGATCGGCTATGATAAGCGCTTCGCGGCGGGCGTCGTGGCGGCCGGCGGCACGCTGGCCTCGCTCATCCCGCCCTCGGCGTTGCTGGTGATCTACGCGATCATCGTCGAGCAGGACGTGGGCAAGCTCTTGCTGGCGGGGTTCGTCCCCGGTGTCTTTTCGGCCTTCGTATACGCGGCGCTCATCATCGGGCTGGCGCTGACCATCAAGGGATTCGGCCCGCCGGTCAGCGGCTTTACCTGGCGCGAGCGCTTCGTGGCGCTGCCACCCGCCCTGCCCATCGTCTTTGTCGTCGTGACGATCATCTTCTTCGTCTACAATCCGTTTGGTGGCGATGCCTGGGGCACACCGACCGAAGGGGGCGCGATCGGAGCGTTCGTTGTTTTCCTGATGGCGCTCTATCGAGGAATGCGCTGGCCCGAGCTGCGGGATGCACTGCTCGAGACGGCGAAACTGTCGGTGATGATCTTCACCATCATCTGGGGCGTGCTGATCTACGTGCGGTTTCTCGGCTTTGCCGACCTGCCCGCGGCCTTCGCCGACTGGATCACCTCGCTGACGGTTTCGCCGATGCTGATCCTGATCTGCATCCTGCTGGCCTATGCCGTGCTGGGCATGTTCATGGACGCGATCGGGATGCTGCTTTTGACGCTGCCCGTGGTCTATCCGGCGGTGATGGCGCTCAATGGCGGGGCGATGGTCTCGGCCGCCGACAGCACGTTCGGCATGTCGGGGCCTATGTGCGCGATCTGGTTCGGCATACTCGTGGTCAAGATGGCGGAGTTCTGTCTCATCACGCCGCCAATCGGCCTCAACTGTTTCGTGGTGGCCGGCGTGCGCGCCGATCTGAGCGTACAGGACGTGTTCCGCGGCGTGATGCCCTTCTTCATCGCCGATGCGGTGACAATCGGGTTGCTAGTGACCTTTCCCATGATCGTTCTGTGGCTGCCGAGCCTCGCTTAGAAAAGCCGCGACACGCGGGGTCCGGGAACACTCGAATTGGGTGGCGTGATCTCGATTCGTGGAAGATCCCGGGCCTGGCCGAGTATACCTTCGGCATATGCGCCTCGATCGGCGATGCCGGGCCGTTGGCCCTGCGCCTTCGGCGCGCTCCGGGCCGAGTGGGGTCTTGCCCCCATACTGCCGCGCTGAGCTTTCGCCTTCGCCTCATGCGGGTATGGTGGAGGCAGGGCGAAGGCGTGGTGCAAGACGACGCTGAAAGCATACTCTGGAACCGGCTGGCTGCGTGCGCCCCGTCTTGCCTCTGACGCCCGCAGGGGGCAGGTTGGCGGCCTGATCTGACCGGGCCGAGGGGGGCCGTTTTCATGATTCCTGTACGCGGTGTCGCCGGCCAGCGGGTGGCGGTTCTGGGGCTGGGCCGGTCGGGCCGGGCGGCGGTGATCGCGCTGCAGGCCGGCGGGGCCGAGGTGGTGGTCTGGGACGATGGCCCCGAGGCCGAGCGTCGCGCCGCCGAAGTGGGCGCCGCCCTGCGCGACCTGACCAAGCCGGGCGCCTATGAGGGGGTAGCGCTGCTCATCACCTCGCCAGGCATTCCGCATCTGTACCCCGCGCCGCATCCGGCCATCGCCCGCGCCTGGGAGGCGGGCTGCCCGGTGGACAACGACATCGGGCTGTTCTTCCGCAGCCTCGCGGGCGGGGAATGGGACGACTTCGACCAGCCGCCGCGGGTGATCGCCGTCACCGGATCGAACGGCAAGTCCACCACCGTCGCGCTGATCCATCACATCCTTGACCACGTGGGCCGGCCCAGTCAGCTGGCGGGCAACATCGGGCGCGGGGTGCTGGACATCGAGCCGCCCCATGACGGCGACGTGATCGTGCTGGAACTGTCCTCCTACCAGACCGAGCTGGCCCGCGCGCTGACGCCGGATGTGGCGGTCTTCACCAATCTCACCCCCGATCACCTGGACCGTCACGGAGGGCCGGGGGGCTATTTCGCGGCCAAGCGGCGGCTGTTCGCCGAGGGCGGGCCGGATCGCGCCGTCATCGGCGTGGACGAGCCCGAGGGCCGCTATCTGGCCAACCAGCTGGCCACCGGCCCGGCCGACGACCGGGTGATCCGCGTGGCCACGTCGAAACTGGCGGGCGAGGGCTGGCACGTCTTCGCGCGCAAGGGGTTCCTGGCCGAATGGCGCAAGGGGCGGCAGTTGGGGTCGATCGACCTGCGTGCCATTGCCGGCCTGCCGGGGCAGCACAACCATCAGAACGCCTGCGCCGCCTATGCCGCCTGCCGCACCCTCGGCCTTGCCCCGCGCGTGATCGAACAGGCGCTGCAGACCTTCCCCGGCCTGCCGCACCGCAGCCAGGTCATCGCCAAAATCGGCGGCGTGCGCTACGTCAATGACAGCAAGGCGACCAACGTGGACAGTGCCGCCAAGGCGCTCGCGGCCTTCGACCGGGTGCGCTGGATCTGCGGCGGGCTGGAAAAGGACGGCGGGTTGGCGGCGCTGGACGGGGCCACCGGATCGGTGGTCAAGGCCTATGTCATCGGGCGCGAGGCGGCGGATTTCGCGATGCAGCTGACAGGCGTCGAGGCCGAGGTCTGCACCGACATGGAAACTGCCGTGGCCCGGGCGGCCGCCGAGGCCGAACCGGGCGAGGTGGTGCTGCTGGCCCCGGCCGCGGCCTCGTTCGACCAGTATGACAACTTCGAGCGGCGCGGCGAGGATTTCACCGCGCAGGTCGCAAAGCTCTGACCGGGTCTCGGCCGCGCGCCGCTCAGGCGTGCCTGGCCATGGCGATGGCTTGTCCGGCCGCATGGGCCGAGGACCAGGCCCACTGAAAGTTGTAGCCGCCCAGCCAGCCGGTCACGTCGACCGCCTCGCCGATGAAATGCAGCCCCGGAACCGCCTTGGCCTGCATCGTCTTCGAGGACAGCGCGTCGGTGTCGATGCCGCCCAGCGTGACCTCGGCGGTGCGATACCCTTCGGTGCCGGTGGGGCGGACCTGCCAGCCGGTCAGGGCGTCGCAGAGACCCTGCAACCGGGTGTCGGACCAGTCGGCCATGTTGCCCGACAGATCGTGCCGCGCGCCAAGGTGCTCGACCAGCCGCGCGGGCAGGGGCAAGAGGCTGGACAGCCGCTTGCGCCCCGCGGTGGCCCGCGCCATGCGCAGGGTTTCGAAGAGGTCGGCGCGGGGGGCCAGATCAACGGTCAGACCCTCGCCCGGCTGCCAGTAGTTCGAGACCTGCAGCATCGCGGGCCCGGACAATCCGCGATGAGTGAACAAGAGCGCCTCGTCAAAGCCGGTGCCGTCTTCGGCCATGACCCGCACCGGGGTCGAGACACCGGAGAGCCCCGCGAAGGGATTGTCGGAAAAGGTGAACGGCACCAGCCCGGCGCGCGTCTCGGTCACCGGCACGTCGAATTGGGCGGCGATGTCATAGGCCCGGCCCGTCGCCCCCATCTTGGGGATCGACTTTCCGCCCATGGCGACCACAAGGTGCCGGGCGGTGACCTTCTGGCACCGCCCCTCGCGGGCGAGCGTGGCGTGAAACCGCGCGCCGTCGTGGGTGATCTCGCCCACCTCGGTTTGCAGCCAGAGATCGGCCCCCGCCGCGCGCAGCTCGGCCAGCAGCATGGCGATGATGTCCTTGGCCGAGGTGTCGCAGAACAGCTGGCCCAGCGTCTTTTCGTGCCAGGGGATGCCGTGGCGATCGACCAGGTCGATGAAATCCCACTGGGTGTGGCGCGCCAGGGCGGACTTGCAGAAATGCGGGTTGCCCGACAGGAAGGCCTCTGGCCCAGTGTGCATGTTGGTGAAATTGCAGCGCCCGCCGCCCGAGATGCGAATCTTCTCGCCCGGGGCCTTGGCATGATCGACGACCAGCGTGTCCGGCCCGGCATGGGCGGCACAATAAAGACCGGCGGCCCCGGCCCCAAGTATCAGCGTGTTGACCTGCATCGGCGGCTGACTGCCGGGAAATCCACCGCAGCGCAAGGGCGCGACACGTCCGCGCCTTATTTCACTGGAAATCATGGCGCCGCTCGGCTAGGCTGATGCCATTGACCCGGGTCAACCGGGCGTGAACGAGGCAGTCGAGCGGTAATGCCATGACAGAGATGGTCTATGGGGCCCTTCCGGCCACGTCCGGGGACCCGGTTCTTCCCCGTTGGTGGCGCACGGTGGACAGGTGGACCCTGTCCTGCGCGCTCGCCCTGTTCGGGATCGGCCTGCTGCTGGGGCTGGCCGCCTCGCCGCCGCTGGCCGAGCGCAACGGCTTTGCCCCCTTCCATTATGTCCAGCGTCAAGCGTTTTTCGGCGCGGTGGCCATCGCAGTGATGGCCGTGATGTCGATGATGTCGCCGACGCTGATCCGGCGGCTGGGCGTGCTGGGCTTTGTTGTCGCCTTCGTGGCCCTTCTGGGGCTGCCATTCTTCGGGACCGACTTCGGCAAGGGCGCGGTGCGCTGGTATTCGATGGGCTTCGGGTCTTTCCAGCCGTCGGAATTCCTCAAGCCCGGTTTCATCGTCGTCGCCGCCTGGTTCATGGCCGCCAGCCAGCAACTGGGCGGCCCGCCGGGCAAGTCCTATTCCTTTGCGCTGGCGCTGGTGATTGTCACGCTTCTGGCCATGCAGCCCGATTTCGGGCAGGCGGCGCTGGTCCTCTTCGGCTGGGGCGTGATCTATTTCGTCGCCGGCGCGCCGCTGTTCCTGCTGCTGGCCATCGCCGGGCTGGCCATCCTGGGCGGCAGTGTCGCCTATTCCAATTCCGAGCATTTCGCCCGCCGCATCGACGGGTTCCTCTCGCCCGACCTCGATCCGCGCACCCAGCTAGGCTACGCCACCAACGCCATCCGCGAGGGCGGTTTCTTCGGTGTCGGCGTCGGTGAGGGGCAGGTGAAATGGTCGTTGCCCGATGCGCATACGGATTTCATCATCGCCGTCGCGGCCGAGGAATACGGCCTGGTCTGCGTGGCCACGATCATCGCGCTTTACATGGCCATCGTGCTGCGCTCGCTGATCCGGCTGATGCGCGAGCGCGACCCCTTCATCCGGCTGGCCGGAAGCGGCCTGGCGGCGATGATCGGGGTGCAGGCAATGATCAACATGGGCGTGGCGGTGCGTCTGCTCCCGGCCAAGGGGATGACGCTGCCCTTCGTCAGCTACGGCGGCTCCTCGGTGATCGCCAGCGGCATTGCCGTGGGCATGCTGCTGGCCCTGACGCGCAGCCGCCCGCAGGGCGAGATCGGCGACATTCTGTTGCGCGGGGGGCGCTGAGCATGGCGCGCCAGCCGCTTCTGACCATCGCCGCCGGGGGCACCGGCGGGCACATGTTTCCCGCCCAGGCCCTGGCCGAGGCGATGCTGCGCCGCGGCTGGCGGGTCAAGCTTTCCACCGACGCGCGCGGTGCGCGCTATACGGGCGGCTTTCCACATGTGGTCGAGATCGAACAGGTCAGCAGCGCCACCTTTGCCCGTGGCGGCATGCTGGGCAAGGCGCTGGTGCCGTTCCGCATCGTTGGCGGCGTGATCGGCGCGGTCGTCAAGATGCTGCGCGACCGGCCTGATGTGGTGGTCGGCTTCGGCGGCTACCCGACGATTCCGGCCATGGCGGCGGCCACTCTGCTGCGCAAACCGCGCATGATCCATGAACAGAACGGCGTGCTGGGCCGGGTCAACCACATCTTTGCCCGTCGGGTGCACAAGGTCGCCTGCGGCACCTGGCCGACCGAGCTGCCCGCGCGCGTCGACGGGGTGCACAGCGGCAACCCGGTGCGCCGGTCGGTGTTGGACCGGGGCGGCGCCGGCTATATCGCGCCGGGCGACTACCCGATGTCGATCCTGGTAATGGGCGGCAGCCAGGGCGCGCGCATCCTGTCCGATGTGGTGCCGCCTGCCATCGCCGGATTGCCCACGCCCCTTCGCCGCCACATCCGCGTCAGCCACCAGGCCCGCGAAGAAGATCACGCGCGCGTCGCCGACTACTACGCCAGCGAGGGTATTTCCGCCGACGTGCAGAGCTTTTTCAACGACTTGCCCACCCGCATGGCCGAGGCGCAGCTGGTGATCAGCCGCGCCGGCGCCTCGTCGGTCGCCGATATCTCGGTGATCGGGCGGCCGTCGATCCTGGTGCCGCTGGCCATTGCCACCGCCGACCACCAGTCGGCCAATGCCCGCGCCCTGGCGCAGGCCGGCGCGGCGATCCTGGTGCCGGAATCCAAGCTCGAAGTCGGCACGTTGACCGAACAGATTTCGTCGGTCCTGTCCGACCCCGAGGGCGCGGCGCAGATGGCGCAGGCGGCCCTGTCGGTGGGCAAGCCCGATGCGACCGAGGCCCTGGTGACCCTCGTGGAGGGCCTCGCCGGAGCGCACCCCAAGTGATGGATGGACACCCGCTCATGAATGCCGCAGCCACGAAACTCCCCCTCGATGTCGGCCCGATCCATTTCGTCGGCATCGGCGGCATCGGCATGTCGGGCATCGCCGAGGTGCTGGTCAACCATGGCTATGTGGTGCAGGGGTCGGACCTGAGATCTTCGAAGATCACCGAGCGGCTCAAGGCCCTTGGCGCGCTGATCCACGAGGGCCAGCAGGCCGCGAACCTGGAGGCGGCCGAGGTCGTCGTGATTTCGTCGGCCATCAAACCCGGCAATCCCGAACTGGACGAGGCGCGCCGCCGGGGCCTGCCGGTGGTGCGCCGGGCCGAGATGCTGGCCGAACTGATGCGGCTGAAATCCAACGTCGCCGTCGCCGGCACCCACGGCAAGACCACGACCACCACCATGGTTGCGGCGCTGCTGGACGGCGGGAAATTCGACCCCACGGTGATTAACGGCGGTATCATCCATGCCTATGGCTCGAACGCGCGGGTGGGCGAGGGTGAGTGGATGGTGGTCGAGGCCGACGAGAGCGACGGCACCTTCAACCGCCTGCCCGCCACCATCGCCGTGGTCACCAACATCGACCCCGAGCACATGGAGCATTGGGGCACCGAGGAGAACCTGCACCGGGGCTTTTACGATTTCGTCAGCAACATCCCCTTTTACGGGCTGGCCGTCTGCTGCACCGATGACGCGGACGTGCAGGCGCTGGTGGGCAAGATCACCGACCGGCGCGTGCTGACCTACGGCTTCAACACCCAGGCCGACATCCGCGCGGTGAACCTGAGCTATGACAAGGGCGTGGCGCATTTCGACATCGCCCTGCAGGCCGAGGGCGCGGTGATCGCGGGCTGCACCCTGCCCATGCCGGGCGACCACAACGTGTCCAACGCGCTGGCGGCGGTGGCCGTGGCCCGCCATCTGGGCATGAAACGTACGGAAATCCGGGCCGCGCTGGCCGGGTTCAAGGGCGTGGGGCGGCGCTTCACCCGCGTGGGCGAGGTGGGCGGCGTCACCGTGATCGACGACTACGGCCACCATCCGACCGAGATCGCCGCCGTCCTGCGCGCCGCGCGCCAGGCCAGCGCGGGCCGCGTGATCGCCGTGCACCAGCCGCACCGCTACACCCGGCTGCACCACCACTTCGACGACTTCTGCGCCTGTTTCAACGAGGCCGATGTCGTCGCGATCGCCGAGGTCTACGCCGCCGGAGAGACGCCCATCGAAGGCGCCAGCCGCGACGACTTGGTCGCCGGCCTGACCCGCGCCGGCCACCGCGACGCGCGCGCCATCGACACGCTCGACGACCTCACCGCCATCGTGCGCGCCGAGACGGGCCCCGGCGACATGGTCGTCTGCCTTGGCGCCGGCACCATCAGCGCCTGGGCCAACGCCCTGCCGGCGCGGTTGGCCGGATGACCGCCCTCTGGATCATCGTGGGCGCGGTGGTCCTTTTCGCGCTGGTCAGCGTGACGCATATTTTGCGGCGGTTTCTCTTCGCCTTTGTCGTCGCCGCGGGCGGGCTTTTGCTGCTGCATTTTCAGGCCAACCCCGCCGAGGCCGGGGCGGCGCTGGCGGCGATGGGGGGCGGTGTGGCGCTGGCCTCGCCGCTGCGGCGGATCGTGACGGGGGGATGGCTGTGAGCCTGCCGGTGCTTCTGTCGATCCTCTGGGCCCTTGCCGCGAGCGGGACGGCACTTCTGCCCCTGCGGCGGCAATACCTGCCGGGGGTCACGCTGTTGATTGCGGCACCGGTCCTGATCCTTTGGCTGGGCGCGGCGCATGGCTGGGGCTGGTCGGCCCTGGCGCTGGCCGCTTTCGTGTCGATGTTCCGCAACCCGCTGCGCTATCTCTGAGCGCGTGCGCGGGCGCGGGCGCGGGCGCGCGGGCAGGCAGCGGAGCGTCCGCGATGAGCGCGTCTCTGATCGCCGTCTTCCTCTGGGCCATCGCGGCAAACGTGCTGGCGCTGATCCCCAGCCGCGACAACCACTGGAAGCGGGCCTATGTGCTGATCGCAATCGGCGTGCCGCTGCTGGGCTGGGTCACGGTGGAAAATGGCCCCTGGGTGGGGCTTTTGGTGCTGATCGCGGGGATGTCGGTGCTGCGCTGGCCCGTCCTGTTCCTGGGGCGTTGGCTGCGGCGGCGGGTTGAGCGCGCCCGGCCCAAGGCGTAGAAGCGGCACATGACACTTGACTTCAACCTGCCCGAGGTGCGCGGCACGCTGACCCGGGGCCGGGATCTCTCCGGCCTGACCTGGCTGCGCGTGGGCGGCCCGGCGGATGTCTTCTTTCAGCCCGCCGACGAGGCCGATCTGGCCGCCTTCCTGGCCGCGCTGCCCGAGGCGGTGCCTGTCTTTCCCATGGGCGTCGGGTCCAACCTGATTGTCCGCGATGGCGGCATCCGCGGCGTGGTGATCCGCCTGGGCCGGGGCTTCAACGGCATCTCCATCGAGGGGCAGACGGTGAGCGCCGGGGCGGCGGCGCTGGATGCCCATGTCGCGCGCAGGGCCGCCGAGGCGGGCTGCGACCTGACCTTCCTGCGCACGATCCCCGGGGCCATCGGCGGCGCCGTGACCATGAACGCGGGCTGCTACGGGGATTACACCGCGGATGTTCTGCGCGCGGTGCGCGTCGTGCTGCGCACTGGCGAGGTTGCGACGCTGCCTGTGGCAGAGCTTGGCCTGGCCTATCGCAGCAGCAGCCTGCCCGCGGGCTGTGTCATAACCGAGGCGGTTTTCGATGCGCCTGCGGGCGCCCCCGAGGACCTGACCCGACGCATGGAAATTCAACTGGCCAAGCGCGACGCCACGCAGCCGACCACGGACCGCACCGCCGGGTCCACCTTCCGCAATCCGGCCGGGTTTTCCAGCACCGGGCGGGCGGATGACAGCCACGACCTGAAGGCCTGGAAGGTGATCGAGGAGGCCGGGATGCGCGGTGCCACGCTGGGCGGCGCCGTGATGAACGACAAGCACCCGAATTTCCTGACCAACGCGGATGGCGCCACGGCGGCGGACCTTGAGGGTCTGGGTGAGGCGGTCCGAAAAAAGGTTTACGAAAACAGCGGCCTCACGCTAGAATGGGAAATCATGCGGGTCGGTGAACCGGCCGCTGACAGCTAAGCCGGGACAACCGGCACGGCCCGACAGGCAGGGGCCGACAAGCGAACAGGCACGGACCGCGCAGAAGCGGTCCACAAGACAGGGCCGCGCAGAAGCGGTCGAAAAACAAGAGGCCGCGCCAAAGCGGCCGCAACCCGAGGCGGTGAGCGTGTCGAGCAGGGCACCAAAGACCATTGCCGTCCTGATGGGCGGCCCATCTGTCGAGCGGGAGGTTTCCCTCAGCTCGGGCCTGGAGTGTGCGGCCGCCCTGCGCGTTGCCGGTTATGACGTTCACGAAATCGACGCCGGGCCGGATCTGGCCGCGCAGCTTCAGACGCTGCGGCCCGATGTGGTCTTCAACGCGCTGCACGGCCGCTGGGGCGAGGACGGCTGCGTCCAGGGCCTGCTGGAATGGCTCGGGCTGCCCTACACGCATTCCGGCGTGTTGTCCTCGGCGCTGGCCATGGACAAGCAGCGCACCAAGGACGCCTACCGCGACGCCGGGCTGCCGACGATTGACAGCCTGCTGGCGGATCGTGCCACGATCGAGGCGGGCCACCTCATGGCGCCGCCCTATGTGGTCAAGCCCAACAACGAGGGGTCCAGCGTCGGGGTTCATATCGTGACCGAGGCCGCGAACGGCCCGCCGACCCTCGCCCCGGACCTGCCCGAGGTCCTGATGGTCGAGACCTATGCACCGGGGCGCGAGCTGACGACCACCGTGATGGGCGACCGGGCGCTGACGGTCACGGATATCGTCACCGAGGGCTGGTATGACTACCACGCGAAATATGCCGAGGGCGGCTCGCGCCACGAGGTGCCCGCCAAGATCCCTCAGGATATCTTCGACGCCTGTCTGTCCTTCGCGCAGCGCGCCCATGACGCCCTGGGGTGCCGGGGCCTGAGCCGCACGGACTTCCGCTGGGACACGGCGCGCGGCCTGGACGGTCTGATCCTGCTGGAGACCAACACCCAGCCGGGCATGACGCCGACGTCTCTGTCGCCCGAACAGGCGGCCCACTGTGGCCTGGATTTCCCGGCGCTGGTGACATGGATGGTGGAGGACGCCTCATGCGGACGTTGAGACGCAACCGCTCGGGCGCCGCACCCCGCGATCCCGCGCCATCGCGCTGGGGCTACCGGTTCCAGCGCTGGATGCTGACACCCGGCCTGCGGCGGCTGATCGTCGTGGGGTTGCCGCTGCTTGCCGTCGGTGGGGCGCTGACGGCCTGGGGGGCGCAGGAGGCGAACCGCCAGATGGTCGCCGAGGCCTTTGCCAAGGCCCGCATGGAATTTCTCGGCCGCGAGGAATTCAGCGTCCGCGTGATGGCGGTGGACGGGGCCGACGAGGCCCTGTCGCGCGAGATCCGCACGGTCCTGCCGGTGGAATTTCCGACCTCGTCCTTCGAGCTGGATCTCAAGGAAATGCGCGCCCGGGTGGCCGCGCTCGCACCGGTGGCCGAGGCCGCGCTGCGGGTGCGCCCGGGCGGTGTGCTGCAGGTGACCGTCGAGCAGCGCCAGCCGGTGGCCG
>NZ_JBKOTX010000092.1:0-21773 GCF_047086965.1 Roseovarius halophilus (ex Wu et al. 2025)
CGTGATCGCCGCCGTCAGCGTCGTCTTGCCGTGGTCAACGTGACCAACCGTCCCGATGTTAACGTGCTCTTTCGAACGATCGAACTTTTGCTTTGCCATGGTGCGCGGCGCCTTGTCGTTTCGGGGGCCTTGGCAGAATCCAGCGATGGCCCGGGTTTACATCGCGGGCCGTTTATTGCCTTGCCGGGGGAAAATCAAGCGCGAGTTGCGCGCCCGCACGCGGCTCAGTTGGTCGCCGGCGGGGTCTCGTCGGGCAGCAGCGCGTCGGGATCGTCGACCAGGACATTGCCCTGGATGATGGTCTCGTCCTCGTCCAGATCCTCGGGCGTGCCGCCGAACCAGTCGGCATTCTCGCGCATCGTGCGCTCGATGGCCCGGGCGGCGTTGAAGGCCAATCCCTCGAGCTGTTCGTCGCGCGATCGCGACAGTCCAGAACCCAGGAAGGGGATCGCACAGCAGGGCTCGAACACGGTCAACTGGATCGGCTCCGCGTTGAGCTTGATCTGCGTGGCATCCTCGAAGAAATTCACGCTGACGATCAGCACCGACTTGGGCGAATAGATCAGCGGGATACCGGGCTGGGCCAGAACGTAGCCCTCGATGGCCACGCCGATGTGGTAAAACGACTCGCCGGAAAAGCGGGTTTCGTTGAACCTCTCAGCCACGGCCTTGCGCATGGCCGCGTTCCATTCCTCGGCGCTGGCATCACGCGAAAAGGGCCCCTTTTGCGGGTCGGGGGTCACGGCGATGTTGTGGCCGAGGCGGAACTCTCCGATCGGGTCGGGCAGTTCCGTCAGGTCGTCGCGAACCCCACCGCATGCGGTCAGCGCCAGCAGGCCGAGCAGGCCGATCACGATACGCATGGCACATTCCCCCTCGCGGTCAACGCCCTCTAGGACTAGCCCAGCGCGGCGTGTCGCGCAATCGGTGCGGCGGCCTGTCAGGTGAAGCGATTGTCCCGAGGGAAGCCATGCGGCGGTTGCTTGCCGACGCCGGCGCGCTTGCCCAGCCAGGGCGCGAGGTCACGCTCGGTGCGGGTGTTGCCATTGCCCATGGCCCAGCTGAGCCCCTCGGCCCAGGCGAAGGTGGTGATGTCAGCCAGGCCGCCGTCTAGTTCCAACGTGCCCTGACGCCCGCGCGCCTGCTTGTATTTCTGCAACCGCACGCCCTTGCCACGGGTCATCTCGGGCACCTCGGCCAGCGGAAAGACCAGGAACTTGCGGTTCTCGGAGACGACGGCGACATGATCCCCCGCCACGCGGCGCACGGCGGCGGCCACGGTATCGCCCTTGACGTTGAGGACCTGCTTGCCAGAGCGCGTTTGCGCCACGACATCCTGTTCGGGCACGACGAACCCGTCCCCGGCTGTGGAGGCGAGCAGCAACCTCTCGCCGGCGCGGTGCACGAAAAGATCCACGATATCGCACTCGTTCGGCAGATCGACGATCAGCCGAACCGGTTCCCCCATGCCGCGCCCGCCGGGCAGGTTCGCGGCCGACAGCGTATAGAACCGCCCGTTGGTGCCGAAAATCAGCAAACGGTCGGTCGTCTCGGCGTGGAAGATGAAGCGCGGCCCGTCGCCATCCTTGAACTTCAGCTCGCGGGTCAGGTCGATGTGGCCCGAGAGGGCCCGAATCCAGCCCCGCTGCGAACAGACCACGGTGATCGGCTCGCGGTCGATCATGGCCTCGAGCGGGACCTCCTCGACCGTGCCGGCATCGGCGAACCCGGTGCGCCGCGCACCGCCCTCGGCGCGCGCGCCGAAATCCTTGCGCACCGCGCGCAACTCCTCGGCGATGCGGTCCCATTGCAGTGCCTCGTCCTCCAGCAGATCCTCGATCCCGGCGCGTTCAAGCATCAGCGCGTCGCGTTCGCGCATCAGGGCCTCTTCCTCGAGACGGCGCAGGCTGCGCAGGCGCATGTTCAGGATCGCCTCGGCCTGCACGTCGGACAGGCCGTTTTCGCGGCCGGCATAGCTAGAGGGTACCTTGCGTTCGCTGTCGCCCTGGTCCAGCCCCGGGGCGATGGCGCTTTCGTCAACGATCAGGGTTAGGTTGTCCACGTCCACCCCGGCGAGCGGCGACAGGTAATCGGCTTCGGAGGTGGCACGAGCCAGAGTCTGCTGGTGCGGACGGCTCCAGTCCTCGTACATCAGCGCGGCCTTGGGGTCGTCGTCATACCGGATGATGTCGATAACACGGTCAAGGTTGACAAAGGCCGTGATCAGCCCGGCCAGCACCTCAAGACGGTTGTCGATCTTGTCCAGCCGATACTGGCTGCGGCGCAGCAGCACCGCGCGCCTGTGATCGAGAAAGGCACGCAGCACCTCGCGCAGGCTGCAGACCTTCGGCGTGACGCCATCAACCAGCACGTTCATGTTCAGGCTGAACCGCGTCTCCAGGTCGGACAGGCGGAACAGCGTGGTCATCAGCACATCCGCCTGCACGTTCTTCGAGCGCGGTTCCAGCACGATGCGGATGTCATCGGCGCTTTCGTCGCGCACATCGGCCAGGATCGGGACCTTCTTGGTCTGGATCAGTTCGGCCAGCTTCTCGATCAGCTTGGATTTCTGGACCTGATAGGGGATTTCCGTGATGACGACCTGCCACTGGCCGCGGCCCAGATCCTCGACCTCCCAGCGGGCGCGCAGGCGGAACCCGCCCTTGCCGGTGCGATAGGTCTCGGCCATGCTTTCGGGCGGTTCGACGATCACGCCGCCACCTGGGAAGTCCGGCCCCAGGATGTAGTTGAGCAGCGTATCGTCCCGCGCCTCGGGCGACTTGATCAGGTGCAGGCAGGCCGCGATCACCTCGTCGAGGTTGTGCGGCGGGATATTCGTCGCCATGCCAACGGCGATGCCGCTGGCGCCATTGGCCAGAAGGTTCGGAAAGGCGGCAGGCAGCACCACCGGTTCGCGCAGGGTGCCGTCATAGTTTTCCCGGAAATCCACCGCATTCTCGGACAGCCCTTCCAGCAGCGCCTCGGCGGCGCGGGTCATCCGGGCCTCGGTGTAGCGGCTGGCCGCCGGGTTGTCGCCGTCGACGTTGCCGAAGTTTCCCTGTCCGTCGACCAGCGGGTAACGCACGTTGAAATCCTGCGCCAGCCGCGCCATGGCGTCATAGATCGCCGCATCGCCATGCGGGTGATAGTTCCCCATCACGTCACCGCTGATCTTGGCGGACTTGCGGTAGCCTCCGGTCGCGGAAAGCCGCAGCTCCCGCATGGCAAAGAGGATTCGCCGGTGAACCGGCTTCAAACCGTCGCGCGCATCGGGCAGTGCCCGGTGCATGATGGTCGAAAGCGCATAGGTCAGATAGCGCTCGCCAATGGCGCGCCGCAGGGGCTCGGCCGGGTTCATCGGATCGCTGCCTGGGTCTGTCGTCTCGTCTGACATGGCCGCCGGTGTAGCCAAGCGCATCGTCCGCGTAAATCGCCAATTCAGGCGGAGGCCCCGGCCCCGCCCCTTGCTTCGCGTCTGGTTTGGCGACACAAGCGTGCGCATGACGCGCCGCTCGATCCTGATCACAGGCTGTTCCTCGGGCATCGGGGCCGATGCCGCCCGCACCCTGCACGCGCGGGGATGGCGCGTCTTTGCAAGTTGCCGGGCTGAGGCCGACTGCGAGAGGCTGCGCGCCGAAGGGTTGCACAGCCCGCAGCTCGACTACGACGCCCCGGACACGATCCGCACTGCACTTGCCCATGTGCTGGAGATCACGGGCGGGACGCTCGACGCTGTCTTCAACAATGGTGCCTTCGCCATCCCCGGCGCGGTCGAGGATTTGCCCCGCGACGGCCTGCGCGCGATCTACGAAACCAACCTCTTTGGCGTGCATGACCTGACGCGCCAGGTGATCCCGGTGATGCGCGCTCAGGGGCATGGCCGGATCGTCAACTGCTCTTCGGTGCTGGGCTTGGTGCCGATGAAATGGCGCGGGGCCTATGTCTCGACCAAATACGCCCTTGAGGGGCTGACGGACGTGCTGCGCCTGGAGATGGCCGAGACCGGGATCGACGTCATCTTGATAGAGCCCGGCCCGATCGCCAGCCGCATCCGCGAAAACTCCCGCGGCCCCTTCGAGACCTGGATCGACTGGAAGACTTCGGCGCGCCGCGACCAGTACGCCTCCACCCTGCTCAAACGGCTCTACCGCGAAAAGGACAAGCCGGACCGGTTCGAACTGCCCCCCGGCGCGGTGACGCGCAGGCTCATCCGTGCCCTTGAGGCGCCCCGCCCCCGCCCGCGCTACTACGTGACAACACCGACACATCTCATGGGAATGGCGCGCCGGGTGCTGCCGACGCGGGCACTGGACTGGATCATCGCGAAAGGCTGACCCCTTTTCTTTGCCGGCATAGCTGCTATTTCCCACGAAACCCTGCACGAAAGGCCCCCGACATGACCGCCCAACCCCTCATCATCGCGATCGTGATCGCCTGTCTTGTCGTGGCCCTGATCCTGATCCGCGGCGTGTCGATGTTCGCGACCGGCGCAGATCCGAAGAAATCCAACAAGATGATGCAACTGCGCATCCTGGCGCAGCTGGTGGCGGTGATCGTCATCGTCGGCGGAGCGCTTTTGCTGAACGGAGCGGAATGATGATCGTCCTCAACAAGATCTACACCAAGACCGGCGATGACGGCGAAACCGCACTGGGCAACGGCGCCCGCGTGGCCAAGCACGGCATGCGCGTTACCGCCTATGGCACGGTGGACGAGGCCAATGCGGCCGTCGGCACGACCCGGCTGCATGCCGAAGGCACGCTCGATGCCCGGCTCACCCTCATTCAGAACGATCTCTTCGACCTGGGCGCCGACCTCTGCCGGCCGGACATGGAGAACGACGACACGGCCGAGTTCCCGCCCCTGCGCATGACCGACAGCCAGGTCGCGCGCCTTGAGGCGGAAATCGACGAGATGAATGCCGGCCTCGAACCCCTGCGCAGCTTCATCCTGCCCGGTGGCTCGGCGCTGGCGGCGCATCTGCACGTCTGCCGGACGGTGTCGCGCCGGGCTGAACGGCTGGCCGTGGAACTGGCCACCATGGAGACCGTGAACCCGGCAGCCGTCAAATACCTCAACCGTCTCAGCGACTGGTTCTTCGTCGCCGCGCGCGTTGCCAATGACAACGGGAAGGCCGACGTCCTGTGGAAACCCGGCGCCAACCGCTGACCCCAACCGGGACGGCGGGCGGGGCGATGTCGCCGCCCGACCGGGCGGTGACGAGCGGCGCACGACCGGCCCGATGGATTTCGAAAACGCGACGTCGGTTGGCGCTAACGTGACGATTTTGCACTGTCGCCACGGCCACGCCCGCGCTACCTACGGGGTCGAGAACAGGAATCCATAGGGAGAATTACGCTGATGAAGGTGCTCGTGCCCGTCAAACGCGTGATCGATTACAACGTGAAGGTCCGCGTCAAGGCGGACGGCTCCGGTGTCGATCTCGCCAACGTCAAGATGTCTATGAACCCCTTCGACGAGATCGCCGTCGAAGAGGCGATCCGCCTGAAGGAGGCCGGCAAGGCCGACGAGGTCGTCGCCGTCTCCATCGGCGTGAAACAGGCCCAGGAAACCCTGCGCACGGCCCTGGCCATGGGCGCCGACCGGGCGATCCTCATGGTCGCCGCCGATGACGTCCACGAGGATATCGAGCCGCTTTCGGTGGCCAAGATCCTGGCCAAGGTGGTCGAAGCGGAGCAACCGGGCCTCGTCATCGCGGGCAAGCAGGCCATCGACAATGACATGAACGCCACCGGCCAGATGCTCTCGGCGCTGCTGGGCTGGTCCCAGGGCACCTTTGCCAGCACGCTGGACATCGACGGCGACAGCGCTGTGGTCACCCGCGAGGTCGATGGCGGCCTGCAGACCATCAAGGTCGGAATGCCGACCATCGTTACTGTCGATCTGCGCCTGAACGAGCCGCGCTATGCCTCGCTGCCCAACATCATGAAGGCCAAGAAGAAGCCGCTGGAAGAAAAGACCCCCGAGGACTACGGCGTCGATGTCACTCCGCGCCTGTCCATCGTGTCGACCTCGGAACCCGAGGCCCGCCAGGCCGGCGAAATCGTCGGCTCGGTCGATGAACTGGTCGAGAAACTCAAGGAAAAGGGGGTCGTGTGATGGCTGTTCTCCTGCTTGCCGAAGTCAATGACGGCGAACTCGCGATGGATGCCACCGCCAAGGCGGTCACTGCGGCCGCGCAACTGGGCGATGTGACCGTTCTCTGCGCGGGAAGCTCTGCCGCCGCCGCCGGAGAGGCCGCCGCAAAGATCGACGGTGTCGCCAAGGTGCTGGTCGCCGAGGACAACAGCCTCGGCCATCGCCTGGCCGAGTCGACGGCGGCTCTGATCGTGTCGCTGGCCGCTGACTATGACCACATTGCCGCCCCGGCCACGACCGACGCCAAGAACGTCATGCCGCGGGTTGCCGCGCTTCTGGATGTCATGGTCATCTCGGACGCCTCGGCCGTGGTCGATGCGGACACATTCGAGCGCCCGATCTACGCGGGCAACGCGGTCCAGACCGTGAAATCCTCTGACGCCAAGAAGGTGGTGACCTTCCGCACATCGACCTTCGATGCCGCCGGTGAGGGGGGCGCCGCACCGGTCGAAACCGTGGGCGTACCGTCCTCGGAGGGCCTGTCGGAATGGGTCGAGGACAAGGTCGCCGAAACCGACCGTCCCGACCTGACCTCGGCCGGGGTCGTCGTCTCGGGGGGCCGCGGCGTCGGCTCCGAGGACGATTTCGCCCTGATCGAAACCCTAGCCGACAAGCTGGGGGCCGCTGTCGGCGCGTCCCGCGCGGCGGTGGACTCGGGCTTCGCACCGAATGACTGGCAGGTCGGCCAGACCGGCAAGGTCGTTGCCCCCGAGCTCTATATCGCCGTGGGCATCTCCGGTGCGATCCAGCACCTGGCGGGAATGAAGGATTCAAAGATCATCGTCGCCATCAACAAGGACGAAGAGGCCCCGATCTTCCAGGTTGCCGATTACGGCCTGGTCGCCGACCTCTTCGACGCATTGCCGGAACTCAGCGACAAGCTGGGCTGACCCGGCACGGATGACACGGAAAAGGCCTGCCGCAACAGCAGGCCTTTTTCATGTGTCATGCGCCCATGGCCCCCGAGAGCGCAGCCGCCACGCGCTGGTGATCCTCCGCATCGGGCGCGGGCGGCATCACGCCGGGGCGGCCCTCATAGATCACCTGCGTCAGCTTCGCCCCCGCCTCTGTCAGCGCCATCAGCATCTGCGGTGTCACGAGGCTTGGGTCATGGCCATCCGCCGCCGGACCCTCGAGGCGACGCGTGGCGAACCAAAGCAGATGCACCGGCCCCCTGGCCAGACCTACAAGTTCGCGCATCCGCCGCACCCAGCATCCCTGCAGCGCCTGGCGCAGCTGCGAAAACCGAAGCGGGTCGGTCTCGACCAGCCTGGCCAACAGATGGCCCGTAAAGGCGATCTCGGTGAAGTCGACCTCGGGGTAGAGCGCGCGCAGCGCGGCACTGGGGGCGATGAAGCGATCGTTCCGGCGCGGATGCACCTTGTAGAACCGGTTGCTGAGATTGCTCGCGCCCATGACCTGGATAACCAGGCCCGCGGCATCCTGGACCAGCGCACGCACCGTGGCATCGCGCAGGAACAGCTCCGGACCGGCCATCTGTTGGCCAAGGTTCGGGCAGGTCATACCGAGCTGGTGTTCCAGCAGCTCCGGGTACGGTTGGGCGACGTCGCGCGCAAAGGTCTCGCTGCCGCCGAGGCAGGCCAGGTAGCGGCCATCGGTCGGACGCCGCGGCCCCCGGAACTGCAGCCGCGACAGGCCATAGCTACAGGTCATCAGGCGCGCCCGAGGCGCGTTTCGCATGTGAAGTGTCATTGGTCCCACCACCAGTTTTTCGTCTCACCGGGGCCGAGATTCCGCCGATTCCCTTTCCGGCTGCTTAAAGTCTGCATTCGAGTCGCTTTGGACCGATCGTGGTTTCTGCGATGCGGCACCTTGAGCCGCACCGGAACGGCGCATAGGGTATCGCCGAAAACAATCACCAAGGATCGCGGGCATGGCTATTGAACGGATTGGCGTCGTCGGGGCCGGGCAGATGGGCAACGGGATCGCCCATGTCTGCGCGGTGGCCGGATACGAGGTGTTGCTCAATGACATCAGCCAAGAGGCCATCGAAACGGCCATGGCCACGATCGGGCGCAACCTTGATCGGCACGTCAGCCGCGGGCGCATCTCCGCCGAGGCAAAGGCCGCGGCCATGGCCCGCATCGGCACCACCACGACGCTGACCGACCTGGGCCCGACGGACCTGATCATCGAGGCCGCGACCGAGCGCGAGACCGTCAAGCAAGAGATTTTCGACACGCTTTTGCCGCACCTCAAGCCCGAGACGATCCTGACCTCGAACACCTCTTCGATCTCGATCACCCGCCTGGCCAGCCGGACAGACCGGCCGGAGCAATTCATGGGCTTTCACTTCATGAACCCCGTCCCGGTGATGCAACTGGTCGAGCTGATCCGCGGGATCGCGACCGGCAAGGAAACCTTCGATGCCTGCTACGAGGTGGTCGAACGCCTGGGCAAGACCGCCGCGACGGCAGAGGATTTCCCCGCCTTCATCGTCAACCGCATCCTGATGCCCATGATCAACGAGGCTGTCTACGCGCTTTACGAGGGGGTCGGAAACGTCAGTTCCATCGACACATCGCTCAAGCTGGGGGCCAATCACCCCATGGGTCCGCTGGAACTGGCCGATTTCATCGGCCTGGACACCTGCCTGGCCATCATGAACGTGCTGCACGACGGGCTGGCGGATACCAAGTATCGCCCCTGCCCGCTGCTGACGAAATACGTCGAGGCGGGGTGGCTTGGCCGCAAGACCCAGCGCGGGTTCTACGACTATCGCGGGGACACACCGGTGCCGACCCGGTAGGCGCCGGGCCGCGGGTCAGCCCGGATCGCGGTCCGGGTCCTGACCCAATGCAAGTGTGTGCTGGCGCAACCAGGCCATGAAACCGCGCGGGTCCCTGCCCTTTTGCTCGGCCATCTCGGGCGAGATGGGCTTGCCGATGACAGGTGCCTGGGGCTTGTCGAAGGCATGGGCGACCTCGTGGATCAGCAAGCCCTGCCGCAGGATGGGTGAAATGTTCGCCGCCACCTGGTAGGCCCGCGAGTTGGAGCCGGGAAAGTAGCAAGGCAGGACGGTCGCCCCCGACCGGCGGATCATCTTGGCGGTAAAGACATTCCACTCGGCCTCGATCGCGGGGCCGAACATGGTCTCGGCCTGGGCGACCACGCCCGACGGGAACAGCGCAACCAGCCCGTCCTTGTCGAGATGGTCCATGGCCCGCGCGCGCATCTCGATCATCCGTTTCTGGGCATCGGACTCGTGCGGGAAGGGCACCGGGATCATGTAGCTGGCCGCGCTCTCGTCGAGGCCCGTCAACAGCGACCGGGTCAGGATGCGGTAATCATTGCGCCGGCGCCCGATCACATCGGCCAGGACCATGCCGTCAATCAGCCCGTGGGGATGGTTGGCCACCAGGATGACCGGTCCGGTCTGGGGGATGCGGTCAAGCTGATACTCCGGGGTCAGGATGTCGACGCCCATGACCTCCATCGTGGCCGGCCAGAAGGCCTGCCCCTTGGGGATCGACCGGCTTTCGAACCGGCGGACCCGGCGGATCACCTCGATCTTGCCGGTGCTCCACTCCATCGACTTGATGACGAAGCGCAGCAGCGGATTGTCGAACGTGTCGGAATACGTCAGGCTGCGCCGGTCATAGACACGGGACGCCCCGCGCGCCTGCGGCCCGTGCAGGTTTCTGGACGACGTTTCCGTCAAGCGTGCATGCCCCCTCGTTCGAGATACGGACGGGGCTCAGTCCCCTTCGCCGAACTTGCCCGCGACGAGCGCCGCAAGCGCCTCCGCAAGTTCCTCGGCCTGCCTGCCCGTGGTTTCGACCTCAATAAAGGTTCCCTTGGAGGCTGCCAACATCAAAAGCCCCATGATGCTGTCGCCCGAGGCGGACAGCCCGTCCTTGGTTACCTCGGCGCCGGCATCGAACTGTTCCACCGTCTCGGCGAACTTGGCCGACGCCCGGGCGTGCAGCCCCTTGATATTGACAATCTCCAGCTCGCGGCGCGCCATGGCCCCTCCCCTTCAGTCCAGGCCCACGGAATGGCTGTTGATGTATTTCCGCCCGGCGGCAAGCGCATCCTCGACTGCGACCGGCACCGGCTTGCGGCGCGACTTGGCCAGCTTGACCAGCAGCGGCAGGTTCGCCCCGTAGATGATGCGGCGGTTCTCGGGATTGCAGGCCTGCAACGACAGGTTCGAGGGCGATCCCCCGAACATGTCGGTCACGATGACCACGCCGTCGCCGGTGTCGACATGGTCAGCGGCGGTGCAGATCTCGTCCTGCTTGGCGGAGCGGTCAACCTCGGCCTCGATCGCGATGGCGCGGATGCCGGGCTGGCGGCCCACAACGTGTTCAACGGCGGAAAGATATTCCGCCGCCAGTCCCCCATGCGCCACAATCACGATTCCGATCACGTGTGCTTGTCCCGTTCGGCCGTGCCCCGGCCCCAGCGTTCCTGCTCACCATGTCTCTTAGACACCTGCCATCCGGCCTCTGCAAGCCCCCGGGCCAGGGTTTCGGTCACAACGACCGAGCGGTGTTGCCCGCCGGTGCACCCGAACCCGATGGACAGGTGTGATTTGCCTTCGTCGCGAAACGCGGGCAAGAGGTCGAGGATCAGCGCACGCACCCGGTCGACGAAGAGCGCAAAGCGCGCATCCTCGGCGACATGGGCCTGTACCGGCGCATCAAGGCCGGTCATGTTGCGCAACGCGGGCTCCCAGTGTGGATTGCGCAGGAACCGACAATCGAACATCATGTCGATCCCCTTTGGAACACCGCGCTTGTAGGAAAAGGATTGCAGCGTCACCCCCATGCCCGCAGCCTGCCCGTCCGAGAACCACTCGGACAGCGCCGCCTTGAGGTCGTGCGGGCTGGTCTCCGAGGTGTCGAGCAGGATGTCTGCGCGATCCCGGACCGGGGCCAGCAGCGCGATCTCCTGGCGGATGCCAGTGATCGCCGGGGCGTCGGGGACGAGGGGGTGTCGACGGCGCGTCTCGGAGTAGCGGCGCACCAGAACATCCTCGTTGCAATCGAGAAACAGCAGTTGCAGCGCCAGGTCCTCGCGCCGGTCCAGCCAGTCCACAAGGGTCTGCAGCCGCTCGACCGAGAAATCGCGGTTGCGCACGTCCACGCCCAGCGCCATGGGGGGGGTACCGTTCGACGCGTCGACCAAGCGGCGCAGCATCGACATGGGGATATTGTCGATGGCCTCGAAGCCCAGGTCTTCGAGGATATGGATCGCCGTTCCCCGGCCTGCGCCGGAAGGGCCGGTCACGATCACCAGCCTCTGGCGGGCAGGCGGCGTCTTGCAGTGGGGGTCTAAGGGCTGTGGCGCGGTGTTCATAGGCTCTCCGGAACAGGCGGTCAATCGAACCTGCCATACTGGATATATTGCAGGATCGCCGCCGGGAAACAGCCCCGCGCGACCTTGTGAAGGCAAGGCATGTCCTGTCCCAGAAGCGGGACGACGCGCCAAGGCGGCAGGCGCAAGGCTTCCTCCTGCGTCATGTCGATCACCAGCGCCACGGGCGTCGGGCCGACCGGATCGGCCCGCAACAGGCCGACACCGCGCGCCTCGATGGCGGCGGGTGCGCCCGCGGGGGCACGGGCGACGACGGCCCCCTGCTGCAGGCGCAGGCAGGTGATGTCGTCGCTTACCAGCCCTGCGCCCAGCGCCATGAGCGACAGCCCCAGCGCTGACTTTCCGCTGCCGGACGGCCCCGTGATAACGACGGCCAGTCCCGACACGGCCACGGTCGTGGCATGGATCTGGCTGGCGGCCCCGGACACGGGCGGGCTAGACCGGCAGGCCGACCACGAAGCGCGCGCCCAGCGGATCAGAGCCGATATCGGCATCGGTGGGCCGGATGTTCTCGGCCCAGATCACGCCGCCATGCGCCTCGACGATCTGCTTGGAAATGGCCAGCCCCAGGCCGGAATTGTTGCCGAACTGCCCTTCGGGGCGTTCGGAATAGAACCGCGTGAATATCTTCGACAACGCGCCGTCGGGCAGGCCCGGGCCGGTGTCCTCGACCACGACCAGCACGCGATTTTCACGCTTGCGGGTCCAGACGCGAATCGCGTCGCCCTCGTCGCAAAAGGAGATGGCATTTGTGATCAGGTTGACGAAGACCTGCGCCAACCGCCCTTCCAGCCCGACCACCGGGATCGGCTCGCCGGGCAGATCGGTGATGAAATCAACGCCTTTCCGGTCGGCCTCGGTGGCAAAGAACGCTGTGAGATTCGCCAGGTTCCTCAGCAGGTCGAACGTTTCCTCTTTTTCCTTGACCAGCTCGGTATCCAGCCGTGACGCGTTCGAGATGTCGCTGACCAGCCTGTCGAGCCGGCGCACGTCATGTTCGAGAACCTCGAGCATCCGCTCGCGCTGATCGTCGCGCTTGGCCACGCGCAGGGTGCCCACGGCCGAGCGCATCGAGGCAAGCGGATTCTTGATCTCGTGCGCGACGTCGGCGGCGAATTGTTCGTTGCCCTCGATCCGCTGGGTCAGGGCGGTGACCATGCCGCGCAGGGCCCCCGACAGGCGGCCGATCTCGTCCGGCCGCCCGGTCAGGTCGGGAATCCGGATGCGTTCGGGGGCCACCTTGCGGGCGTTCTTGTCGCGGCCCAGTTCGGCGGCCTCCGCCAGGTCGGACAGGGGGTTGGCGATGGTCGAGGCCAGAACCAGGCTGAGCGCGATCGAGACGATGACCCCGATCACGAACATCTGCAAAAGCTGCTCGCGGTCGCGGCTGACCAGCGCCTTCAACTCGCCCGGGGGCGAGACGACCGCGACCGCGCCGACGGCCCGGTCGCCCTGCATCACCGGGGTCGAGACGGTGAAAAAGGCACGCCCATCGGCATCCTGGCGTGTCTGAAGCCGGGTCCCGGTCTCGAAGGTCTGCGCGACCGACCGGGCGACGTCCCGTACCGGGTCGTCGGGCGTCGCCGCGGGACCACCCCCGCGCAGGACCAATGCCACCCAGTCGAACGCCCCGTTCAGGAAATCGGTGATCAGGGTGCCGTGGCCCTCAAGCTCCAGCCCCGGGACGGGCGCGTCCTGCGCGGCCGGATCGGACCGACTGGACACCAGCACGCCCTGCCGGTCGAAGAGGTGGACATCGACACCGCTGCGCAGGTCAAGCCCATCGAGCGTGCCCTGTGGGTCGATCCCGTCGCCCGTGACAAGGCTCACCGGAGCGTCGGCGGGCAACTGCGCCTCGAAGATATCGGCGACCAGCTCAGCCTCGTTGACGAGGGCCGCCCCCCGTTGAAAGGCCAGGTTGTCGCGCGAGGGACTGAGGTAGAACACCCCGGCGACCAGCACGATCAGCCCCAGCAGGTTGAAGGTGATGATCTTGCGCGCCAGCGGCGAGGAGTAGAGCTGCAGAACCCCCCGCCGGGCGCGGCGTTTTTGGCGGTCGGCCTCGTCGGCGCTCGGCGCGATCCAGTCATCCCCCAGCACGACAGACTCGGCCTGCCCGGCGGCCTGTCGAACAGAGTCCAAGTCGCGAACGTCGATCTTTGGAGCCGTGGTCATGCCTCAGTCTTCGTTGTAGCGGTACCCGATGCCGTAGAGCGTCTCGATGGCGGAAAACGTGTCGTCGACCTCGCGCAGCTTCTTGCGCAGTCGCTTGATGTGGCTGTCGATGGTGCGGTCGTCGACATAGACCTGATCGTCATAGGCCACGTCCATCAGCTGATCGCGGGATTTCACGAAACCGGGACGTTGTGCCAAAGCCTCGAGCAGCAGGAACTCGGTCACGGTCAGCGACACGTCGCGGCCCTTCCAGGCGACGGCATGGCGCAGCGGGTCCATGGTCAGATCCCCTCGGACCATCAACTTGTGGTCCGCGTCGTCCTCGGCAAGCTCGCCCGCGATGGCATCCTGTCGGCGCAGCAATGCGCGGATCCGCTCGACCAGCAGGCGCTGGCTGAAAGGTTTCTTGACGTAATCATCGGCCCCCATGCGCAGGCCCAGAACCTCGTCGATTTCGTCATCCTTGGAGGTCAGGAAGATCACTGGCATGCTGGATTTCTGGCGCACGCGCTGGAGCAGGTCCATCCCGTCCACGCGCGGCATCTTGATGTCCAACACGGCGAGTTCCGGCATCTTGGCGTTGAAGGCGTCCAGCGCCGCCTGGCCGTCGTGGTAGGTTTCGACGTCGAAGCCCTCGGCCTCCAGCGTCATGGAAACCGACGTGAGAATATTGCGGTCGTCATCGACAGGCGCGATCCGTGACATGTCACTGCCCCTTGCTGTTGCTCGGTTTTTGCCTGCGTTTTCCTTTATTTTTGCCCTGACAGGCCAGCGCGAATCAATCGCAATCTGCTCGGGTACCCCACAGATGCCCCCGATTTGCGCCCAAAATGGGTAATCAATGGCTAAAATGCCTCACCTTTTCGTTCGCAAGTGTTGCCCGGCCGGCAACGCGCCGCCATGGTGGCGCTAACTGCTGTCTGGTTGCGCTAATGATTGCGCTAACTGCAACAGACACGCCTGTTCATAAGCAAAATCAGCATGTTAATTGAGCGGCATCAGGGGCGCATCCGCCCCGCAAACACGGAGCAAGACAGACATGGACCACGGAACAGTCAATCCGACGATGAAACTGCCCGATCAGGGCATCAGCGGGCTTGGTCATGTCTATTACAACCTCCTCGAACCCGAGCTTGTGGATGCGGCGGTTGCTCGCGGCGAGGGCACGCTTGGCAAGGGCGGCGCCTTCCTGACCACCACGGGCGAATTCACAGGGCGCTCGCCCAAAGACAAGCACGTTGTCCGAACCCCCAGCACCGAGAACACCATCTGGTGGGACAACAACGCCCCGATGCAGCCAGAGGCTTTCGAGCGGCTCTACGACGACATGACCGCGCACATGAAGGGGCGCGACTACTTCGTCGAGGATCTGTATGGCGGGGCCGATCCGGCGCACCGGCTGGATGTGCGCGTCGTCACCGAACTGGCCTGGCACGGGTTGTTCATTCGCCATCTTCTGCGTCGCCCCGAGGCGTCGGAACTGGACGGGTTCAGCCCCGATTTCACGATCATCAACTGCCCCAGCTTCACGGCCGACCCGGCGCGCCACGGCTGCCGCAGCGAAACCGTGATCGCCATGAACTTCGACCGCAAGCTGATCCTGATCGGGGGCACGGAATACGCCGGCGAGAACAAGAAATCGGTCTTTACCCTGCTCAACTACATCCTGCCGGAAAAGGGCATCATGCCGATGCATTGCTCGGCCAATCACGCCAAGGGTAACCCAGTGGACGCCGCCGTTTTCTTCGGCTTGTCGGGCACCGGGAAGACCACCCTGTCGGCCGATCCGAACCGGGTGCTGATCGGCGACGACGAACACGGCTGGTCGGAACGCGGCATTTTCAACTTCGAGGGTGGCTGCTATGCCAAGACCATCGGCCTAGACCCGAAGGCAGAGCCCAAGATCTTCGCAACGACCCAGATGCCGCATTCGGTGATCGAGAACATGGTCTTCGATCCCGAGACGTTGGAACTGGACTTCGAGGATGACAGCCTGACGGCCAACATGCGCTGCGCCTATCCGCTGCACTACATCGACAATGCCAGCGACACGGGCCTCGGCGGGCATCCCAAGAACATCATCATGCTGACCTGCGACGCATTTGGTGTTCTGCCCCCCATCGCGCGGCTGACCCCGGCGCAGGCCATGTATCACTTTCTGTCGGGCTTCACCTCCAAGGTGGCCGGCACCGAGCGCGGCGTGACCGAACCCGAGCCGACCTTTTCCACCTGTTTTGGCAAGCCATTCATACCGCGCCGCCCCGAGGTCTATGGCGAATTGCTGCGCCAGAAGATCGCCGAGCATGGCGCCACCTGCTGGCTGGTCAACACCGGCTGGACCGGCGGCGCCCACGGCACCGGCAGCCGCATGCCGATCCGGGCCACTCGCGCCCTGCTGACTGCCGCGCTGAACGGCGCGCTGGTCGAGGGCAGCTTTCGCAAGGATCCGAACTTCGGCTTCGACGTTCCGGTGACCTGCGAAGGCGTTGACGACCGCCTGCTGACCCCGCGCGACACCTGGGCCGACCCCGCGGCCTACGACGCGCAGGCCCAGCGGCTGGTCGCGCTTTTCGCCGAGAACTTCACCCAGTACGTGCCCTATATCAATGATGACGTGAAGGCCGCAGCCATCGGGTAGAGCACAGGCGCGCCGTGCCTTGATACCCCGCGGCCCGTCGCGTCGCGGGGGCTGGTGCGTCAAGACCCGTTAAACGAGACCCCGCCGGATCAGGTTCAGCCCGGCCAGCATCAGCACCCCGAGTGTCACTTTGCGAAAGGTCCCCTGGTCGATCCTGTCCTGCACCTTGAACCCGGCCCACATGCCCAGGGCCGCCGGGATCACCAGAAGGGCCGAAAGCCCCACCGTCTCGCGGTTGAGCACACCCGACTGCACATGCCCAAGCAGCAGCATGACCGACCCCAGCCCGTAGATGACCCCCTGCACCACGATCTGCCGCGCCTTCGGCGTGTCGATGGCGACCAGGTAAAGCACCGTCGGCGGCCCCCAGGTGCCTGCCAGCCCGCCCAGGGCGCCAGACAGAAGCCCGGCGATGACCGCGCCAAGGGTGCGTCGCCCCTCGGGAATCACCAGACGCAGGCCCAGCAACTGAATGCCGCAGAGCACCACGACCGGCACGCCCAAAACCAGGAACATCGTATCCGAGGGGATCACGTTGACGAACTGCGCCGAGATCAGGATCATGCCGCAAACGAGGATCAGGTAGAGCCAGAAGTCGCGCATGGCCTGCAGGGCCTCGCGCGGGCCCGAGCGCAGCACCTGCAGGGCATTGGACAGGACGATGGGCAGGATCAGCCCGGCAATGGCAAGGCGCGGGTCAAGCAGCATGCCAAGGCCCGACACCATGATCAGCGGCATGGCAAAGCCCACCGCGCCCTTGACCACCCCGGCCAACAGGGTAATGCCCAGAACGGCGACCAGAAGGCCCGCGCTGTCGATGCTTGCGACGATGTCCATGCCCCTGCCTTACCGCACCCGACAATCCGCCGCAGCCCAAAAACGTCCGCGACATTTTCTTCACGCCTCAACGCCCTACCTCGCAGCAATATTGCGCCGGCGCCAAAAAGGCGCTATTGCTGCAACTGCAAAATAGAGGATTCGCCATGCCCCGGGACGGATACGAGATGAGCCCCATTCTGAAAGATCTGCTGCACCTGACCAAGGCCGCCTTGCCGCCGCTGGACGCGCTACAGGACGCGGCCACGGCATCGGTGCACGACATGGTCACCGAGGGCGACCGTGTCTCGGGCACCCTGCTCGAACAGAACCAGACCGCCGCGCATGGGCTGGCCTGGGTTGCCACCTACGTCGAGTCGCTGCGCCAGATGCAGGACTGGGCCGAACGCCTGCAATCGGATGGCAAGTTCGGCGAGATCGAGCAACTGCTCCTGCAGATCGCCTTTGGCGAATACCTCTGGCAGCTTTATGGCGGCATCCCCATGAGCCAGGGCGAAATCGTGCGGCTGCAGGATCTGGGGCTGTCCCAGGACCAGATGCGGGGGATGATGACCCCGGAGGTCATGACCCTGACGCAGGAGGCCAACAGCCAGGCGGCCCGGACCCGTCTGGTCGAGCTTATGCAGGAACAGGCCGCCAATATTACCGTGGGGGCGGCCGGCCTCGATGACGAGCTCGAGATGATTCGCGAACAGTTCCGCCGCTACACGGTGGACCGGGTCGATCCCCATGCCCATGAGTGGCACCTCAAGGATGAATTGATCCCGATGGAGATCATCGAGGAACTGGCCGAGATGGGTGTCTTCGGCCTGACCATCCCCGAAGACCTGGGCGGCTTCGGCCTGCCCAAGGCCGCCATGGCTGTCGTCTCCGAGGAACTCAGCCGCGGCTATATCGGTGTGGGCAGCCTCGGGACCCGCTCCGAAATCGCGGCGGAACTGATCCTCTGCGGCGGCACCGAGGACCAGAAGGCGCAGTGGCTGCCCCGGATCGCCTCGGCGGAAATCCTGCCCACCGCCGTCTTCAGCGAACCCAACACCGGCTCCGACCTGGGGGCGCTGCGCACCCGGGCGGTGAAGACGGACGAGGATTACAAGATCACCGGCAACAAGACCTGGATCACCCATGCCTCGCGCACCCATGTGATGACGCTGCTGGCGCGGACCGATCCCGAAAGCACCGACCACCGCGGCCTGTCCATGTTCCTGGCCGAGAAGACGCCGGGCACCGACGCGCACCCCTTCCCGACCGAGGGCATGACCGGCGGCGAGATCGAGGTGCTGGGCTATCGCGGCATGAAGGAATACGAGCTTGGCTTCGACCAGTTCAAGGTGAAGGGCGAAAACCTGCTTGGCGGTGAAGAGGGCAAGGGGTTCAAGCAGCTCATGCAGACCTTCGAGAGCGCGCGGATCCAGACCGCCGCGCGCGCCGTGGGCGTAGCCCAGTCGGCGCTGGACACCTCGATGCAATACGCCCAGGACCGCAAGCAGTTCGGCAAGCCCCTGATCGCCTTCCCCCGTGTGGCCGGCAAGCTGGCGATGATGGCGGTCGAAATCATGGTGGCGCGCCAGTTGACCTATTTCTCGGCCAACGAGAAGGACAACGACCGCCGTTGCGACCTCGAGGCCGGCATGGCCAAGTTGCTAGGCGCCCGTGTGGCCTGGGCCGCGGCGGACAACGGATTGCAGGTCCACGGCGGCAACGGCTTCGCGCTGGAATATCCGATCAGCCGCATCCTGTGTGACGCGCGCATCCTGAACATCTTCGAAGGGGCAGCAGAGATCCAGGCGCAGGTCATCGCACGCCGCTTGCTGGGATAGCGGCGCAGGACACCGCAAACATCCAGTGGCCTGCTTGGCTAGCCCTCAGGCTCGGGCGGGATATCGATCCCGTCCAGCCATGGCTTGATGTCCAGGACCGGCGTGCCATCAAAGGCATCGGTCACGTCCAGACCGATCTCACCGGTCTCCGGATCGAGCGACGTGATGCGCACGGCCTCGATGGCGATGGGATTGGGCCGCACCGGGCTGCGCAGGGCGAAGGTGCCGCGCGGCCCCTCCGCGTGACGGGGCGCCTGGACGATCAGGTCGCGCCGGGCTTGATCGAACCAGAGGATCAGCCAGATCGCCTGGCCGACCGCCAGCCCGCGCAACCCGGCCCGATAGGGCGCGTCCAGCACCACGCGCCCGCCACCGCCGCCTCGCTCTCGGGACTGGCTCAGGTTCCTTGGCGCGCGGCCCGGCCCCCAGTCCGTATAGAGCGTACCGATGAAGGTGACCCCGGCCCGCGCATGCTCTGCCGGATCGACTCCGAGGGGAACTTCCCCTTTGCGAGGCGGTTTCGTCATGGCGCCAACCTCGGGGGGGCGACGCCCGCCGAGGTCCGTGGGACTAGGGGCAGGAAAGTCATGTCGAGATACACGCCGGGGCCTTTCGGTATTGAAACAATGACGCGCGGCCTGCCAGGGGCCTTGCGGCCCGCAAAGCCTAGGCCGACCGCCGCAACAGGTCCAGCAGCCGTGCGCGGGCCTCCGGCACAGGCTTGCCGCCCAGCGCCGGCGCCAGCCGGTCGTGCAGGAAATGCCCCGTCACCGCGAGCCCCGCCAGGATGTCGGCAGGCGTCGCATCGCCCTGGCGCAGCAGGACCGGCGGCAGCGGCAAGAGCCGGTCGGCCCAGTCCCCCGCGGCCGCGGCCGAAACCGCCCGGCCCGATCGCGGCGAGATGTAGACAAGCCCCTCGGTCACGCCCGTGACGGCACAGGCCGACAGATCGAGGCCGAAGCCCATTTCCTCGAGCAGGGCCAGTTCCCAGCGCAGATAGCCCAGCGGCCAGAGATCATCCTGCCCCAGCAGATCCAGCAACTGGACACTCCGGCGATAGAGCGGCGGATGCGCCTCGCGTTCGGGCAGCACGAAACACAACAGACCCGTCACCGCGTTCAACCCGGCCAGCGCCATGCGCCCGCCCAGGGTCTGCGCCGCACGGCTGCGCACGGGCTCGACGGTGAAGGTGCCCAGGTGATCCTCCAGCCGGGCCTTCCAGGTCAGGTCGAGCTGCGCTCCCGGTTGCAGGATCGGCGACAGCCGGCGCCCGGTGCCCCCGCGCACCACGCCAGCGGCACGGCCATGCCCCTCTGTCAGCACGTCAAGGATCACCGCGTTCTCGCCATGCTTGCGAACCCGCAGGACCGCCCCCTCTTCGCGCCATTCGATCATGGGCGCATGAAGCGGGATCGCGGCTCCGGGCGCAAGGGGCGGCGTGCGGCGGCTGGCCTAGCTTTCGTTGGCGCCGCGCAATTGCCGGATCGCCTTCTGGACGTCGCGCCAGGTTGCGGCTTCGTCGGTCTCGCCAGCCTCCTCGTGCTGCCTGGCCTTCTGCGCCTGTAGCGCGACAATCTGGCTGAGAGTTGCGCGTCAATCAGGATGAGGATCCTTGGTCGCGACATAGATGTCGATGGCGGACTTTGCCGCCACCATCAAGTTTTTTGTGCGTTTTGCTTGTCGCGGAGCGTCAATCAGGTTTGGTATTGGCAGGCGTTGCCCTTTGGGCCGGGCGCCCTGGGCCCTTTGCCTGTTCAGCCGCGCGTCGTCGATAGCTTTCCACATTCATCTCGAAGATGGTTGCGTGATGAACGAGCCTGTCGACGGCGGCCAGGGTCATGGCCGGGTCGGGGAAGATTGTGTTCCATTCCCCGAAGGGCTGGTTGGCGGTGATCAGCATTGAGCGGCGCTCGTATCGTGCGCTGATGAGTTCGAAGAGGACGCTGGTCTCGGCCTGATCCTTGGTGACGTAGGTGATGTCGTCGAGGATCAGCAGATGGAATTTGTCCAGCTTCGCGATGGCGCTTTCGAGGGCGAGATCGCGCCGGGCTTGCTGCAGCTTCTGAACCAGGTCGGTGGTTCTGGTGAAGAGCACGCGGTAGCCTTTCTCGACAAGGGACAGGCCGATGGCCGATCCGAGATGCGACTTGCCCACACCGGGCGGGCCGAACAGCAGAATGTTGCTGCCCTTTGAGATCCAGCTGTCGCCCGCGGTGATGGCGCTGATATGCGCTTTGGACACCATCGGGACGGCTATGAAGTCGAAGGTCTCAAGTGTCTTTCCGGGCAGCAGTCTGGCTTGCGCCAGGTGTCGTTGGATCCGGCGGCGATCACGTTCAGCCAGTTCATGTTCCACCAAGGTGCTGAGCAAGCGCGCGGCAGGCCATCCTTCCTTATCGGCCTGCTCCGCGAAGCGTGGCCAGAGGGCTTTGATGGCGGGCAAGCGCAACTCGGTCAGGGCAAGGTTCAGGCGGGCGGCATCTGTCTGGGGCGATGTCATGCTGTCACCTCCAGATCGGATGCCTGGGTGCTGGCCAACCGATCATAGGACTTCAGATCGGCCAGCTGCACCTTGACGGTCGGAAGCGTATCTTCTGATGGGCCAAACAGCGCCCGCAGCGTTGGTATGTCTGGTGTGCGGTGCTGTGAAAGATCTTGTTCGAGGTGCGCGGCCAGTTCGGCTTCACACCCCCGATCGTGGGCCAGCGCCAGAAGATCGACCGTCACGCGGCACGCAGCCCTCTCGCCGGCTTTCTCCAAGAGAGCTTCGAACACGTCGCGGAATGCCTGCCGCGGAAAGA
>NZ_JBKOTX010000093.1:0-21684 GCF_047086965.1 Roseovarius halophilus (ex Wu et al. 2025)
CCCCGTGGAGCTGGAAAACACGCTTTGCCAGATCCACCCCGATCATTGTATCCTTCATCTTGCCGTCCTCCTCGCTTAGTGGCTTTCAACACCACCATCCTGGCACATTGCGATGCCGTCTGGGGAGGGCGGCAACCATCCCATCTCAGAGCACTAGAAGCTGAACAGTATGATGGTTGCGTCCCGCGTTGGATGACGGCGACTGCGGTAGTATTGTATAACGCGACGCAGCTGAGCTTGGTTCAGTGTCTGCGCCTGGCGCATTGACCATTGTAAGCCAGCGGCATTCCGGCGGAAATCCGCGCCTCGCGTGCATCAATCGTCAACAAAGCTTCATTTTACTTTCACGCCCGTGCAGCCTAAGCGCAATTGCCAATACGAGCGGGACGGTCCGGACAGACACTCGGGAGGGCCATTCATGCGCATCGCGATCCTTGGTGGCGACGGCTTCGTCGGCTGGCCCACCTGCCTGCATCTGTCGGCTCAAGGTCACGAGGTGCATATTCTCGAAAACCTCTCGCGCCGCTGGATCGACACCGAACTGGGCGTGCAGTCGCTCACCCCGATGGATTCGATCCAGGAGCGCGCCCGCATCTGGCGCGCGGTTTCGGGCGAGACGATCCATTTTCACCTGCTCGATCTTGCCAGCGAATACGAACGGCTCAAGCAGTGGCTGGCCGAGTACCGCCCCGATTCCATCATCCACTTTGCCGAACAGCGCGCCGCGCCCTATTCGATGAAAACCGACCGCCACAAGGTCTACACGGTGAACAACAACACCAACGCCACGCATAACGTTCTGGCGGCCATGGTCGAATCCGCGCCCGACGCGCATCTGGTCCATCTTGGCACCATGGGGGTCTACGGCTATTCGTCTGTCGGCGCGCCGATCCCCGAGGGCTATCTGGACGTGACCATCGACACGCCGACCGGGCCGAAGGCGCAGGAGATCCTCTATCCCACGCGCCCCGGCTCGGTCTATCACATGACGAAAAGCCTCGATCAGATCCTGTTCCAGTTCTACGCCCAGAACGATTGCCTGCGCATCACCGACCTGCACCAGGGCATCGTCTGGGGCACCCACACCGACGAGACCCGACGCCACGAACAACTCATCAACCGGTTCGACTATGACGGCGATTACGGCACTGTGCTCAACCGTTTCCTGATCCAGGCGGCCATCGATTACCCGCTGACCGTGCATGGCACCGGCGGTCAGACCCGCGCCTTCATCCACATCCAGGATTCGGTGCGCTGCATCGAACTGGCGCTGGCGGATGCCCCCGCCGCGGGCGACCGAGTCCGGATCTTCAACCAGATGACCGAAACCCAACGTGTGCGCGACCTCGCCGAAAAGGTCGCCGGGATTGCCGGTGCCGAGGTCAAGTACCTGCCCAACCCGCGCAAGGAAGCGCCCGAGAACGACCTAATCGTGAAGAACGACCAGTTCCTGGCCCTCGGGCTCGACCCCACCACCCTGGCCGAGGGGTTGCTAACCGAGGTCGTCGACGTGGCCCGGAAATACGCCCACCGCATCGACCGCAGCCGCGTGGCAGCCGTGTCTGCCTGGACGCGGGACATCGCCGCCAAGGTCGACCATGACCCCGAAGGCAAGGCGCTGCGGTCCGTATCGTGAAAGACGCCTATGTTACGCTGGTGACCAACGCTGATTTCGCGTTGGGGGCCAAGGCCTTGCTGCACTCTCTTGACCTGACGGGCACAGCGGCGGACCGCATCGTGCTGCACACCGGTGGCGTCCCGGCCGAGGCGCTGGCGCCGCTCGCGGCCCTTGGGGCGCGCCTGGTCAAAACCGACCTCCTGCCCACCTCCGCCACCTTCAACGCGGCCCACGCGCGCAAGGCCCTGCACGGCGCCGCGCCCTTCACCAAGGGCGAGAAACCGGCCTTTCACACGCCACTGGACAACTTCTGCAAGCTGAGAGTGTGGCAACTTCCCCACGAGCGCGTGATCTTTCTGGATGCCGACACGCTGGTTCTGCGCAACATCGACAGTCTCTTCGACTACCCTGAATTCTGCGCCGCGCCCAACGTCTATGAAAGTCTCGCGGATTTTCACCGGATGAATTCCGGCGTGTTCACCGCCCGCCCCTCGGAACGGACCTTCGGGGACATGATGGCGCGCCTCGACAGGCCCGGCGCCTTCTGGCGTCGCACGGATCAGACCTTTCTGCAGGACTTCTTTCCCAACTGGCACGGGCTTCCCGTGACCTTTAACACGCTGCAATACGTCTGGGTCAACCTGCCCGCGCTCTGGGACTGGGCCTCGATCAAGGTCCTGCATTTCCAGTACGAAAAACCCTGGCAGGACCACGCCAAGGCGGATCGCCTGCGTCCGCTGATCGACCTTTGGCAGGCCTATGCAGAGGGGCGGATGCCGGATCTGACCACCCTGCCCGATCCGTCATGATCGCGCTTACCGGCGCCTGGGGCCTCGTCGGACGGTTTCTGCTGGCAGCCCTGCCCGGACCCGTGACGGTGCTGGGCCGGACGCCCCTGCCCGGTCACGCACACAGGCCGTGGGACCTGACCGGCCCCGCGCCGGACCTGACCGGCGCGCAGACCCTGGTGCATGCCGCCTTTTCTCACGTCCCGGGCCGCTACCGCGGCGGCAAGGGGGACGATCCGGAAGGCTTCCTGCGCGTTAACCTTGACGGCACCCGGCGGCTCTTGGATGCCGCGGCCACGGCCGGGGTCGCGCGCGTCCTCTTCCTGTCCTCCCGCGCGGTCTTCGACGGCCTTCCGGACGATACCCCCCTCACCGAGGACACGGCGCCAGCGCCCGCCTCGCTCTACGGGCACGCCAAGGCACGGGCAGAGGCCCACCTTGCCACCTTGCCGCTCATTGGCCAGTCCCTGCGCGCCACGGGCGTCTACGGACCGGGTTCTGGCCACAAGTGGCAGGGCGTCTTTGCCGATTATCTCGCCGGCCGCCCCGTCGCGCCGCGCCGTGGCACCGAACTGCACGGTGCCGATCTTGCCGCAGCTGCAACACTGCTGATCGGCACCGCCGAAACCGGCGCCTTTCACGCCTCGGATCTGCTGCTGGACCGACACGACCTGTTGGCGCAGGTCCGACATCTGACCGGATGCCCCTACGCGCCCCCCGCCCGCAGCGAGCGGCCCGTCAACCCTCTGATATGTAGGAGACTGCCCGCACTCGGCTGGCATCCGGGCGGACTGGCCCGCCTGCGCGCCGACCTGCCCGCGATGCTACGAAACAGTTGAGAAACTCGCCCGCAGCGGCGCGATCGCAGCCCACGCATCAGGGATTTGATGCATTGCTTCGGGCGGTTCTGAGTACCACAACGCCGATAGAAATGCATCGCAATTCAAGAACGTAGTGCCCCATGACTTGCTGTAGAAACAGGCGTCCACCTACTTCTTTATGGCCGGTGTTGCTCGTTCACTGAGCGGCGACATCGCGGAACCGCTCGCGCACGTCTGGGCAATACTTGTTCGTTGTTTCGCTCATGGTGCGCTATCCAACTCGAGAGTTGGAGCCGCCGGCAAACCCGGCGCGGTTGAAATCAAGCTGCACGGCGACTCGCAACGCAGGGAGCGTCTGATGGTCACTCGGTCGTGGTGTCCGCGCGACGGAAGCGATCCACGAGGATCATGTGCGGAACAGTCAACGCGGCAAGACCGATGAAGATGACACGAATGCCCTGCCCGGTCGCGGCCTCGAATGGCCCGGTCGTGCCTTGGCGCAAAGCCAGCAAGGCGACCAGCGTGACGATAACGGACAACACCACCGCGATGCCGAACGCGCGCCACCCGTTCGGAACCGCCCGCATCGTTGTCGTGAAATGCCGGATGGAATGCAGGCCGCAAAAATAAATGGCGAAATACATGAGCGGCGGCAGCGCCGCCGCGGTCGTCCATAGCACCGCCAGTTCCAAAGCAGCCGGCCCGCACGCGCGAAGGGATGTCAGGATGGAGGCGGCCAGCATCGCCAGTCCGACACCGCCTGCCAGCGCCGCGGCATCGGCCGCCAGCGCGGCGCCTCCCGGCGCGAGCATCGCGAAGATCGCCGCGACCTCGGCATGGTGCAGCAGCGCCGGCGCGCCTACGGTCGCAAGCCCCCCCGACCAGCGCAATGCCGGCAGGTCTTCGGCCCAGTCGTCGGAAAAATGCAGCATCGAATAGGCAAGAAAAGCCAACAGCGCAAAGCTGGGCAGCAGCAGCCAGACTGCTATCACGGCACCCGCGAGCCCGAGATACAGCGCCGCAAAAACCGCCAGCCGCGCCCAGCTCTCGAGCGGCCAGAGCGCCTCTGCAATCGGCAGGTCGAGCGCACCGTGCGGCAGGCCCAGGATGGCCACAAGCGGCGCGAGCAGCAGAACCTGCGCCGGCAGCGACGGGTGAACAAGCGCCTGAACGACCATGATGCCCATGGCGGCCAGCGCGAACAGGCCCGTCTGCCAGTGCGCCGCAATCATGCCGGGCGCAGGGCGGCGCGCAGGAATGGCACCGTGGGAAGCGATGTCATGACCGACAGACGATCCATCGGATGGGTCGACCCTGACAGGAAGTGTTCAAGCCGGTCGGGGGCCGTGTTGCGGAACAGGCTTTCGAACAGGGACGGGCCACGATGCGGCATGGTCTGGATGACCTGAAGAAACACGCGGTCCATGAAGCGGCTGAAGCGGCCGTCGAGAGCGCCCGGCGCGTCGCCGCCCGTCGCGAGCGCCCGCGCCACCAGGTCAGCCTGCCGCTGTATCCGCGAGAAGGCATAGCCGGTGGACGGCCGCGCAGCACCACCGCCCAGCCCCATGCGAATGCACCCGTCAGGCGCGGGATCATGAAAGCCGACCTGCATCGGCAGCGCGCCGTGCTCTTCGCGTAGAACCGCGTGCCGGCCAGCCTCAAGCTGGTCGATTTCTTCGCCAAGCCACGCCTCGAAGATGTCCTTGCCGGGCGATTTCGGGGCGAAGGATGTGACCTCGACCAGCGCGAGATCGGTCGCATAGGGCAGGATGTAGACGAAATCGACGCCGGCGCTGCGGGCGGGCCGGAACTGCATCAGCTGCACGACGTCCGGGTCGAACACCGGCCGGTCCGTCCGGATCTCGCGGCCGAGGAAGAACTGACCGTAGTCGGGCATCTGTTTCGGTGGCCGTGTGTCGATGACATGGCGGGCCGTGAACGCGCCGGTCCCGGTCTCGACCTGCCAGCCCTGCGCCGTCTTGTGCAGACCCCGCGCCGCGGATCCCAGCGACAGCTCGGCCGCGCTCGCGTCGTCCAGCAGCGCCTGCGCGCGGTCGTAAAAGGCCCCGGCTCCCACGGTCTGATACCTCAGCTTTCGCGATGAACGGCGCGCCCGGCCGCCGGGGCCGGTAACGTCCCAGGCCGTCCAGGAGGCACGCACGCACGCCTCGAAAGGGTCGGATGCCGTGCGCCAGAAACTCCAGGCGCGATCCTCGGAATAGACTTCGCGTGGCTCGATGACGCGCAGGCTGCGCCCCGCCGCAGCAAGTCGCACCGCGACGCTGAGTCCTGCGCAGCCGCCGCCCAGGATGGCAATGTCGACGTCAGGTTGCGGCATGGTCGGCCTCCTGCCGCCCGATCACGCCGATGCGAAGCTGCGCGGCCGCGGCGGTTACGAACAGCCGCGCCTTGCGACGCCGCGGCACGACGACACGCCCTGACAGGGCGTCGCAATCGCGCGCCCGCAATTCGTCACCAATGCCGCCATAAACTTCCGACGCCGCTGCAACGGCCAGGCGGAGCCGTGGTGGAAGGGCTGGCAGCCCCGACCGGCCGGATCGGTAGAGTGCATCTGCCTGCTGAAGCAGCGTGGCCACCGCCGCCCGCACGTCGCGCGCGGCTTCCGGTGCCTCGCCTGCGATCGCCTGGGGCGTATGAGGGCACAGCGTGGCGGGCAGGTAACGCCGCCCCGCCACGGCATCCGCGCGCACGTCGCGGCAGATATTGGTCAGCTGCATCGCCTTGCCCAAGTCGCAAGCTGCAGCGTGCCAGCGCTTGTCCACGTCGAATAGAGCGCAGACCATGATACCGACGGTTCCCGCTACACCCATGCAATACCTGTCGAGCGCGGCGTCGTCCGTGACCGCGCACGGCCCGGTGTCGTCGGCGACTGTCATGACAAGCTGCCCGAAGGCCGCAAGCCCCGTGGCGTTGCCGGCGAAAAGATCACGCGCTTCCTCGGCGAGGGGATCATCGCCGTGCGCACGGTACAGATCCTCTGCCAGTTGGACGAGGCGCGCCCGTATATCCGGGCCGCCCACATTGTCCGCCAGGTCGTCGACCGTGCGGCACAGCGCATAAAGCCGAGCGATCCGCGCGCGGTCGAAGCGCCCCAGCAGACGCGCGGCCGGGGCGAAGCTGCGCGCGTGCTGGCGCATGATCTCGTCCGGGGTCATTCGACACCCACTGGCGCCGGCACGAGGAAGTCCAGGACCTTGGCCGACGAGACCACCCCCGGCAGCCCTGCACCCGGATGCGTGCCAGCACCCACGAAGTAGAGCCCGTCCACACCCTCGGCGCGATTGTGGAACCGAAACCACGCCGATTGCGAAAAGAACGGCGATAACGAGAACCCCGCCCCGTCAACGGAAAGGTAATTGTCGCGGAAATCCTCGGGCGTCATGGCGAATTCGGCCGTGATCGCCTCCGACAGGCCGGGCAGCATTGTGTCGTCCAGCGCCTTCACGATCCGGTCGCGCAGTTTCGGGCCTTCGACGTCCCAATCCTGTCCCCCGGCAAGGTTCGGCACCGGGCAGAGCACGTAGAAACTGTCGCAGCCCTCGGGCGCAAAGCTCGGGTCGGTCGCGGTGGGACGGTGGACGTAGAGAGAAAAGTCCTCGGCCAGCACTTTCTTATGGAAAATGTCGCTCAACAGGCCCTTGTAGCGTTCACCGAACCAGACCGTGTGGTGGGCGACGTCGGGCCATGTCCGCGTGGCGCCGAAGAACAAAACGTAAAGCCCCATCGACAGCCGCCCGTGGCGTGACCGCAGTTTCGCCGTGGATGACGGCAGCTCGGGGGGCAGCATGTGCCTGTAGACATGCACCGGGTCCATGTTCGACACCACGATGTCCGCAGGCAGATATCGGCCGTCCTCCAGCACGACGCCCGAGGTGCGCCCGTCTTCGACTGTGATCCGCTTGATCGTCGTGTCTAGCGAAATCCGAATGCCTTCTTCCTCCATCAGCCGCTCGAGCGCGTCGACCAGCGCGCCGGTTCCGCCCTTGGCAAACCAGATGCCGTGGGTGCGCTCCAGATGGTTGATCATGCCGTAGATGGCCGTCGTGTCGAACGGGTTGCCACCGACAAGCAGCGGCTGGATCGAGAAGGCCCGGCGCAGCCGGTCGTCCTTGATGAAACGGCTGACCATTCCCCAGACGCTTTCATAGGACCGCAGGCGGATGAGGTGCGGCACCTGCCGCAGCATGAACCCAAAGGAATGGAACGGCGTCGTCGACAGGCGCTTGAAGCCGATCTCGTAGATCTTCTTCGACCAGGCGCCCATGCGGCGATAGCCCGTCACGTCGCCGGGCGACAGTCTGGCGACCTCCGCTTCAGTTGCGGCCTCGGTCGGGCCGTAGTCGAAGGTTTCGCCGTCGTGGAAATGGAACCGGTACCATGGGTCAGGCTCGACCAGCGTGACATAGTCACTCAATCGCTTGCCGAACAGTTCGAAAAGTTCCTCGAACAGGAACGGCGCGGTCAGCACGGTTGGGCCGGCATCGTGGCGAAATCCCTCGTGCTCGAACACCTGCCCGCGCCCGCCCAGACGGGGGCAGCGGTCGATCAGGTGCACATCGTATCCACGGGCGCGCAGGCGCAGGGCGGCCGCGATACCGCCAAAGCCTGCCCCGGCGACGATTGCGCGCGGCTTTTGTTCAAAACTTGTGTCACGCGGCATTGGCATGCTCCGTCAATGTGCTGTGCATCTGGTCCGCCAGGTTGCAGAAGGATGTCCCGGCCTGTCCGGGTAGATCCGCCGCGCGGTCACACACGTCCCGCAGCGCCTCGTGCGCGACCAACCGCGCCTGTGCAACACCCTGATCCAAGGGGACAAGCAGACGACACACGTTGATACGACCCGCTGACACGTCCGCATCACGATCCCGGATATCGTCCAGAACCTGATAGGCAAGGGCCAGCGTGTCGCCGATCTCCACCGCACGGTCGTCCCCTTTCTCGCCCGCCGCGGCCAAGGCAAGGCGGACCGGCAGAGCAAACAGCGGCCCGGTTTTTTCGGCCGCCAGGTCCCGATAGGATGCAAGGTCCAGCCGAGGTTTCATCAAATCGCGCGCCTGCCCACGGGCTGTGCGCGTGATCGCGTCGTGCAACAACGCGATTGCCCTCGCAGGATCGGGATGGCCTGCGGCGGAAGCAAACGCCGCCGAGATCATCAGATCCCCGACGCTGACTGCCGCAGCGGGTCCGAACCGCTGCCAGACGGCCGGATGGCCACGGCGCGCGGTGTCCCGGTCCTGCAGATCGTCATGGACCAGCGACGCGTTGTGCAAAAGTTCAGGGCCGCACGAGCAAGCTTCTGCGACCGGCTGTGGTAGCCCCAGCGCCTGCGCCGACTCCAGCCCAAGCCTGGCCCGAACGCGGTTGCCACCGGTCGACAAGTGATACCGCACCCCTGCGGCGACGGGACCGGTGCCGCAGAACTCGATCATGCGCCGGTCGATCTCGTCGGGGACAGCGGCAGCGTGGCGTGACATACTCTGCTCCAGTGGGCCATGTAGGATTGCGAAGGGTGGCCGCCCGCATTTCTGCGGGCGGCTGCAGACGTCACTCGGCCGGCTGCGGCGTTGCCTTCATGTTGTCGAAGTACGCCTTGCTCTTGCGTTGCGCGATCAAGAAGATCAGCACGCCGAACACGGCCTTGGCCACGATGTCGGCGATTGTATATCCCACCTCGATCACCGTCGCCGCGGTTGCGCCGTCAAGGCCGACGGCCCCGGCAAAGAACACGACCGGGTAGAACGCCCAGCTGCCGATCACCACGTAGCGCGCCGCGCTGACAAGGCCCCGCGCATCTTCGGGCTGGCTCTCGATCGACTTGGACAGACCCACGAACAGCTCGTAGACGATCCAAAGGAACGGGATCATGGACGCGATGCCCCAGAACCAGCGCGCTTCCGTGCTGGTGGCGATCTCGCCCGGATAGCCGAGCGCGATCATCAGCGCGGCCAGAAGCCCGAGCCGCGTCGCGCGCGATACTGTCTCGGACCGGCTGAGCCCCATGACGAGGATCAATTCGACCAGCAACAGCGGCACGGTCAGCAGCCAGTCGACGTAGCGATAGGCCTGGTTGAACGCGTAACCTGTGGTTGCAATCGTGCCTTCGGCAACATCGAACGCCGCGTTCCAGCTCTCGAAGATGCGGAAGTAGTGGTAGGCCGCGATGAAGGTCACCAAGCCGGTGATCGTCATCGCCGTTCTGTATTGCGGCGCGACCTGGGACCGACCAAGCCAAAAGAAGATGGTGGCCGCCGCCAGTGTCGCGAACGCGAATGAAAACGCGTTGTAGATGAGGTCATATTGCCCCACCGATAGATTTTCCATCGTTCGCTCCTTTTCGCATACATTTGTGTACGCAAGTACTGACCTAGCCGGGCCTTCCCGGCTGGACAGGCGGTGCGACAAACTGCCATGCTGCGGCCGTCTCAGAGATTTTCCTCAAGATGGTTGATCCGGTACGCGTGGGTTTTTCGCTTGCGATCGAACCGTCGCCCCGGAGACCGCCCTGGTCCACACGTCAGCAGGTTTGCCTCGCCTTGCAACTGGTCGGGCGGCACACTTGGTCAACCAGAGGCGCATCCGCCGGCTGATGCGCCGGTTGCGCCTGATGCCGATCTACCAGAAGCCCAACACCAGCAGGCCGGCGCAGGGTCACAAGACCAATCCCTACCTGCTGGAGGGCTGAGGGTGGAGCGGCTGAAACAGGTCTGGTGCTCGGACGTCACCTGCCCGCCGATGCGGCGGGGGGTCCGTCGCCATTGTCCCCGGACCATGTATGGATGGCTCCCGCGGGGCAAGAGCGTCTTGGTCAAAACTGGCATGATTTCGGTTGCGGCCATGTATTACGGCGTCTGGATTGCAGCACAGGAGCTGCGCGCCCTGATGAAAGTCCAGGCAATGCGCGACAATCTTCTTCCGCACATCCGGAACGGGCTTTGTGACTGCCTGCTGTGCCACATGCGAGGCCGCCTTGGGGCCATCGACGCGGAGAGCGCGGCGCGCCATCGTGCCCGGACCAGTGTCTTGGATTCGGCTCATGCCTCGTCTGTCCGCAGCCGGAAGCCGGTCGCGACGACGAATTTCTCGGAACTGTCGGAGCGCGACGCGGGCGGCTTGACGTTCACCACCTTGGTGAACTTCCGCTTGAGCAGTTTCTGCAGGTCGCCCTCGGCCCCGCCGGCCAGCACCTTGGCCACGAAGGTGCCGCCCTCTTCGAGCACGTCGAAGGCGAAATGCGCGGCCAGTTCGCAAAGCGAGATGATGCGCAGGTGGTCGGTCTGCTTGTGGCCCGAGGCCGCGGCGGCCATGTCGGACATGACAACATCGGCCGGGCCGTCCAGCCAGACCTTGACTTGGTCGTCCGCGCCATCGTCGGTGAAATCCAGCTGAAGGAGTTCTGCACCGGGGATCGGTTCGACCTCCTGCAGGTCGATGCCCAGCAGGCGCCCCTGGGGCTTGCCCGCCCGTTCCCCCAGCGCGTTTATGCGCGGCACCGCCACCTGGCACCAGCCGCCGGGCGCGCAGCCAAGGTCCACCACGCGCGCGCCGGGTTTCAGGAAACCGAACTTGTCGTCCAGCTCCATGATCTTGAAGGCGGCGCGGCCGCGATAGCCCTCGGCCCGGGCGCGCTTGACGTAAGGATCGTTGAGCTGGCGCTGCAACCAGCGGGTCGAGGAATGCTTGCGCCCGCGCGCCGACTTGACCTTGACGGTCAGGTCGCGCTGGCCGCGGCCGCTGGAGTTCCGGTTTCGGGGTGTCTTTGCCATGGCAAGGACAGGTAGCGATGCGGCGGGCGCTCGTAAAGGCGGCAATGCGGGGCTATGCTGTCGGTTGACCCTTGCAACCCGGGGCGGCTGCGGCCTATCACGCTAGCGCTAACGGCCGCCCAAGCCCCTGCCCTGTTCCGACCGAGGCCCGCATGACCCATCCCGCCGACACCCTTTCGCTGGTCGCCGATATCGGCGGCACCAACACCCGCGTGGCGCTGGCCGAGGGCCGCGCGGTGCTGCCCGAGACGGTGCGGCGCTATGCCAATGCGGATTTCCCTGGTCTCGAGACGGTGCTGCGCCGCTTCATCGAGGACGAAGGCGGTGTCGACACCCGCGCGGCCTGTGTCGCCGTGGCCGGGCCGGTGCACGATGGCCGCGCCTCGATGACCAACCTCGACTGGTCCATCGACAGTGCGACCATCGCGCGGGCCACCCGGGCCGAGACGGTTTCGGTGCTCAACGATCTGCAGGCGCAGGGGCATGCCCTGGGGCACCTGCCTGATGCGGCGGTCACGACCCTCATGACCCGCACCGCCCCCGAGCCGCCCGTGCCCGGGGCGGCCCGCCTGGTGGTCGGCGTGGGCACCGGGTTCAACGCCGCCCCGGTGCACGAGACCGGCGCGGCGCGGCTGGTCCCCCCCTCGGAATGCGGCCATGCCAACCTGCCCATCCGCACCGAACAGGAACTGCGGCTGTGCCGTCATGTCTCGACGGCGCATGGCTTTCCGGCCATCGAGGATGTGCTCTCGGGGCCGGGGCTGGAACGGGTCTACGCCTTTCTTGGCGAAGAGGCGGGCGCCCCGGCCGAGAAGGCGGCCCGTGACATCATGGAGGCCTGCGCGGCGGACACCGACCCGCGCGCTTCCGAGGCGGCGCAGGTCTTTGCGCGGCTGCTGGGCACGGTCTGCGGCAACCTGGCGCTGATCCAGTTGCCTTTCGGCGGCATTTACCTGGTCGGCGGGGTCGCACGGGCCTTCGCGCCGCTGCTGGGCGGGCTTGGTTTCGACGCGGCCTTTCGCGACAAGGGCCGGTTCGCGGGCTTCATGGGAAATTTCGCCGTGCATGTGGTGCAGGACGATTACGCCGCGCTGACGGGCTGTGCCGCGCACCTCGTTGAGCTCGACGCCGGGTGATGAGCCCCCCGCGAGCAGTCGGCTCCGCGTCTTGGCCCACGTCCGCCTGTGCCCGGCGATGTCGGCGGGCGTCGGGGCGGTCACTGACCAGTGACCCGAGGGCGTACAATCGCGCGCGCCCGATCCCAGCAAGGAGTCGCATCACGACACCGCGGGGGCGCGCATCTAATCGTCCACTATGCGGGTCAGCTCGGTAAGCGAAAAGGGCTTGGGCAGGAACACCGCGCCCGATATCCGCTTTTGATCTTCGCCAAAGGTCTCCTCGGCATAGCCCGACATGAAAACCACGCGCGCGCCTGGGCGATCGGCCAGCGCCTCGCCCACCCAGGTGGGGCCATCCTTGCCGGGCATGATCACGTCCGTCACGAAAAGATCGACCGACACCTCCGGGTCGGCGAGCAGGTCAAGCGCGGCCTCACCGCTGTCGGCCTCCAGCACGGTATAGCCGCGCATCTTCAGGGCCCGCGCCGCGAAGGCGCGCACTGGGGCCTCGTCCTCGACCAGAAGGACCACGCCCTCGGCCCGCTCCAAGGGTAGCACGGGTGCGGCCGCCGCGCCGGCGTCATTCTCCGGGTGGGGGCCGTCATAGGAGGGGATGTAGATGGTAAAACGCGTCCCCTTGCCGATTTCGCTATCCGCGAAGATGTAGCCGCCGGTTTGCTTGACGATGCCATAGGCGGTGGACAGCCCCAGCCCGGTGCCCTCGCCCGTCTTCTTGGTCGTCACGAAGGGCTCGAACATCGTGTCGCGGATCTCGGGCGCGATGCCCCTGCCGGTGTCCGTGACGGACAGGCAGACATGGCGGCCCGCCGGCACCCGCGCGCGATCGCGCTCCAGCGGGTCGGACAACGTGGCGTTCTCGGTGCGGATGCTGATCTCGCCACCCTCGGGCATGGCGTCGCGCGCATTGACCACCAGGTTCATCAGCACCTGTTCCAGCTGCCGGCGGTCGGCCTTGACGGGTGCGACATCCGGGTCGTGGTCCAGCGTGAGGGTGATCGTCTCGCCCACCAGGCGATTGAGCAGATGCGTGGACTCCGAAAGGGTATCGCGCAGGTTCAGCACCTCGGGTTGCAGGTTCTGCTTGCGCGAATAGGCCAGCAACTGCCCCACCAGCGCCGCGGCGCGATTGGCGTTCTGGCTGATCTGCACCAGGTCGGCGTAATCCGTATCGCCCTGGTCGTGGCGCAGCAGCAGCAGGTCGCAATGCCCCGTTATAGCCGTCAGAAGGTTGTTGAAATCATGCGCGATGCCGCCCGCGAGCTGGCCGACGGCCTGCATCTTCTGGCTCTGGACGAATTGCTGTTCCAGCGATTTGAACTCGGTCACGTCACTGAGCACCGCAAGCAGGTTATCGTCCGCCGCGTCACCGGCGGGGGTGAGCGAGACCTGAAAGACCTGCCCCGCGTCGCGGCCCCTGGCCTGCAGGAATTCCGGCTTGAGCGCGCCCTGGCCAGAAGCGGTCTCTTCCAGCCAGTCAACGATGGGGCGCCCCAGCCCCTCGAAAAGGTCGGTGACGCGCGTTGGCGCCGCCACTGGACGGCCCAGCAGGCGCTCCGCCTCGCGATTGGCGCAGAGGATCTCGCCCGTGGCCGCGATCTTGAGCAAGGGCACGGGCAGCGCGTCGATCGCATCCCCGGCCGGCGGGGGCGCGCCCGTATCGCCCGGCGTCGCCCCGCCGCCCGCACGCGGCTGCACGTAGATCTCACGCTGACCGCCGGGACCGGGCACCGCGACGATGGTGCGTTCAATCTCGCCTCCGGCGGCGGCGATCCGGTGCACCCGGCCCGATACGATCGGCAAGTCTTTGAAAATACACTGCAACGTTTTCGCGCGTCCGCCCAGCAGGTGGTGGAAGGCCGCGTTCATGTGCAGCACCGCCCCCGAGGACCCCGCGGTCAGCATCGGCTGATCCTGTGCCGCGTCGGCGGACGGGCCAACTCCCGGCTCGGTCCCATCATTCAGGCGCCAGAGGTAGCGGTCGTCGTCTAGCCGCGTCACGCACAGCTGCAGCCCCCCGCCGTGCGTGATCACCTCTTCGCAGGCCGCGCCACGGGCATGGGCCCCGGCGTGCAGCCGGTGAACCGCCGCGCCGGGGTCCGCGAAGAGCGCGGACAGGGCGCGCCCGAGAGTTTCGGAGCCCAGCTCCGAGAACCGCGACCGCGCAGCGGCATTGCAGGTCAGGATACGCCCGGCAGCGTCACTGATCAGGCTGGCGGCCGCGTCATGGGCGACGATATGGTCCACCAAATCCCCGGCAAGACGCCTCCGCAGCCGGCGCCAGCCCGCCTGCCCCGCGATGAGAAGCGCCGCCGCCGCCAGCACCGCCCCGAAGGTCATAAGCGACAGCCGCAGGGGCGAGTCGGGCTGGACCAGGGCGAGGGCCATCGCGGCAACGCCCAACCCGGCCAGTGCCCAGACCGGCCAGCGTCGGAACCGCGCCGCATGGCCCGGGCCGACGGGGGGATGCCGGGGGGGTGTTCGGGGGCCGGCTCTGTCTGTGTCACACGCAACGCCTATCGATTCGGTACAGTCAGCCTCAGGCCCGACGTCTTAAGGCAACCTTAAGCGATGGTGGATCCTAGCAGCACATCGCCCAACTTCAACCCTGGCGTGCTATGCGATATTGTCGTTCCGCGACAGGTAGAACCCGTCCTGCGCGGCGTCCGGGTCCAGCCGCAGCGGCGTGTCGGCGCGGGCCTCGGGCCGGCGCGCCAGGAACGCCGACACCCTGTCCGCGGTCTCGGCGGCGAAGACGGAACAGGTGGCATAGGCAAGCCGCCCACCCGGGGCCAACAGCCCCGCACCCTGATCCAGAAGACGATCCTGCGTGGCGCACAGCGCCACCAGCCGGGCCGGGGTCAGGGCCCATTTCGCCTCGGGCGCGCGGCGCCAGGTGCCGCTGCCCGAACACGGCGCGTCTATCAGCACCAGATCGAAACGGCCAGTGATCCGTCCCGGGTCCACAGTCTCGATCCGCACCCCGGCACGGGCGGCGCGCGGGGCGATGTCGGCCATCCGGCGCGCGTCAATGTCATGTGCCACCACCTGCACATCGGCGGCGGCGGCCATGGCCAGCGCCTTGCCGCCACCGCCGGCGCAAAGATCGAGCACGCGCATGCCGTCGCGCAGCCCCAGCCGGGCGACCGCCATCTGAGAGGCAGGGTCCTGAAGCTCGACCACCCCATCGGAAAAACTTTGCGTGCCCGTGACGCGGCGCGGGTTGGTCCGGACCTGAAGCGCAAGCGGTGCGCCGGGCACCGGGGCGGTCTCGATCCCCTCGTCGCGAAGGCGCGCCCGCGCGGTCGGCAGGTCGGCCTTGCGCCGGTTCACCCGCAGAAAGACCCCGGCGCGGTGGCGCAGGGTTTCGAGCGCCGCGTCGGGATCTGCCGGGCCAGCGTCCCAGAGCGGCAGTTGCCAGTCGGGGATGTCCAGCCGCACACCGCGCGGGGCCGTTTTCAGCGGCGCGCCGGTCTCCGATGGCCCGGGCGGCGCGGGGCCGAACCGGCTGCCGTCGAACAGCGCCTCGGGGGCAATCCCCGCCGCGCGGCAGGCCCCCAGCATCAACCCGCGACCCGTCCCGGCCCCACCCAGCCAGGCAAAGGAGCGCTGACAGCGAAGGGCATCGAAGACATGGTCACGGATCGCGGCCCGATCCTTGGAGCCGGCAAAGCGGCTGGCACGCCCCCAGCGCGACAGCGCCACCTCGGCCGCCTGCCCCGCCAGCACCGTATCCAGCACCTCGATGGCCGCCGCGACCCGCGCCGCCGGCGTCATCAGGCCATCCGGTAGTTCGGTGACTCGCGGGTGATCTGGACGTCATGCACGTGGCTTTCCTTGAGCCCGGCGCCGGTGATCTTCACGAATTCGGCCTTGCTGCGCATCTCCTCGACCGTGCCGTTGCCGGTATAGCCCATGGCCGCGCGCAGCCCGCCGACCAGCTGATGGATCACCGCATTGGCCGAGCCCTTGTAAGGCACCTGGCCCTCGATCCCTTCGGGCACAAGCTTGTCGCTGGCCGCGTCCTTCTGGAAATAGCGGTCGGCCGAGCCGCGCGCCATGGCCCCCATGGAGCCCATGCCGCGATAGCTCTTGTAGCTGCGCCCCTGGTAGAGAATCACCTCGCCCGGGCTTTCGTCCGTGCCCGCGATCATCGATCCCACCATGGCGCAGGAGGCGCCCGCGGCGATGGCCTTGGCGAAGTCACCCGAGAACTTGATGCCGCCGTCGGCGATCACCGGCGTGTCGCCCGCCGCTATCGCGCATTCCATCACCGCCGTCAGTTGCGGCATGCCCACGCCGGCCACCATGCGCGTGGTGCAGATCGAGCCCGGCCCGATCCCAACCTTGACCGCATCCGCCCCCGCGTCGATCAGCGCGCGGGTGGCCTCGGGGGTGGCCACATTGCCGGCGATGATCTGGATTTCGTTGGACAGCGACTTGGCCCGGGTCACGGCATCAAGCACACCCTGGGAATGGCCATGGGCGGTATCCACAACGATGATGTCACAGCCCGCGTCCACCAGCGCCTCGGAGCGTGCATAGCCCGACTCGCCCACCGCGGTGGCCGCCGCGACGCGCAACCGGCCAAGATGGTCCTTGCAGGCGGTCGGGTTCAGTACCGCCTGTTCGGTATCCTTGAGCGTCAGAAGCCCGGTCAGCTTGCCCGTCCCGTCATGGACCAGCAGCTTCTCGATCCGGCGCGCCTGCATCAGCGACTTGGCCTCGTCGCGGTCGGCGGGTTCGGCCAGCATGGCGAGATTGTCCGAGGTCATGACGGCGCTGACGGGCATCTCCTCGGAGGCGGCGAAGCGCATGTCACGGTTGGTCAGGATGCCCACGATGCGGCCAGTGCCATCCACCACCGGGAAGCCGGTGAAATTGTAGCGGGCGACCAACGCGCGGGCATCGGCGATGGTCTGGTCGGCGGTCAGGGTGACGGGGTTGTAGACGATACCGGATTCGAACCGTTTGACCCGGCGGACCTCGCGCGACTGGGTCTCGACGTCCAGGTTCTTGTGGATCACCCCGATGCCCCCCGCCTGGGCCATGGTGATGGCCATCCGGGATTCGGTCACGGTGTCCATGGCCGAGCTCAGAAGGGGGATGTTCATATCGATCTGCCGGGTCACCTTCGTGCGCGTGTCAGCCGTGCTGGGCAACACGGCGGACGCGGCGGGAACAAGCAGAACATCATCGAAGGTCAGGGCCTCACGAATCTCCATGGCGCACTCCATCGGCAGGGATCGTTTGGCGCTTCCCTATTTCACTTTTCCGGTGTCATTGAAAGACACAAAGTCGCGCAGGTTCATTGCATCCGCCACCGGACATGGATCATAAGGCGCGATGGCCCCGGACGATGACCTGCCCCCGCTTCCGCCGCTGCGCCAGCGCCTGTTGCGCCAGCGCCTGTTGCGCCTTGCGCTGCGGATCTGTCTGGCCCTCGCCCTGGCCGTGCTCGCGAGCCTCGCCTTCGACTGGCTCAAGCAGCGCATCTCGGTGCTGGAGGCAGGCACGTCGGCCCCGGCGATGGTCGGCCTGATCGCCGTGATGCTTCTGGCCTATGCGCTTGTGCTGGCCGTGCCCTTCATGCCGGGGATCGAGATCGGCATCGCCCTGATGGTGATCGAAGGGGCGGCGATGGCCCCCTTTGTCTACCTGGCGACACTGCTGGGCCTTGGGCTGGCCTTCGCGGTGGGGTACCTGATGCCCATGACCGCCCTGCACCGGCTGTTGCAGGATCTCGGCTGGCTGCGCGCCTGCCTCTGGGTCGACAGGCTGACGCGCACCCCCCCTGACCAGCGGCCCGCGCTGCTGGCCGCGCGCCTGCCGCGCTGGCTGGCCCCGCTGCTGATGAACTGACGGCATGTCACCCTTGCGGTCCTGTTGAACATGCCGGGCAACGCGGCCCTGGGCGGCGGCGGCGGACTGATGCTGATCGCGGGTCTCAGCGGCCTGTTCCGGCCGGCGGGCGTGATGGCGATGCTGGCCCTGGCGGTGGCCCCGGTGCCCCTTGTCGTTTGGCTCTGGGGCGCCGAGCCGCTGCTGGAATGACGCTGATCACGGTCATTATGACGGGAACGGGCCGAAGCCCGACGGCCGCACCGGTTAGACTGGCGGACAATCCCAACGACAGGCTGACCCATGGCATCCGATCCATCAGACCCCCTCGTCATCTTCACCCCCTCGGGCAAGCGCGGCCGGTTCCCCGCGGGCACCCCGGTGCTCACGGCGGCGCGGCAACTGGGGGTGGACCTCGACAGCGTCTGCGGTGGCCGGGGCATCTGTTCCAAGTGCCAGGTGACGCCGTCTTACGGGCAATTCTCCAAGCATGGCGTGACCGTGCACGACGACGCCCTGTCGGCGTGGAACAGCGTCGAAGAGCGCTATGACCAGAAGCGCGGGCTGGCCGAGGGCCGCCGCCTGGGCTGCCAGGCCACCGTGCAGCGCGACATCATCATTGACGTGCCCGAGACCAGCCAGGTCCACCGCCAGGTGGTGCGCAAGGGCGCCAGTGACCGCGTCATGGTCATGGACCCGGCGACCAAGCTTTACTATGTCGAGGTGGCCGAGCCGGACATGCACGAACCCTCGGGCGATTTCGAACGGCTGGCCGAGGCCCTGCGGGCGCAATGGGACATTGCCCCCGTCACCGCGCCGCTCTCGGTCATGACCCGCCTGCAGCCGGTGCTGCGCCGGGGCAAATGGGCGGTCACCGTGGCCCTGCACCGCGGCCACACGGATGATCATTACCGGATTCTCGACCTCTATCCCGGCTTCGACGAGGCGCGCCTGTTCGGCCTGGCCATCGACCTCGGCTCGACCACAATCGCGGCGCATCTGACCGACCTGCGCGACGGCAGCGTCGCGGCCTCGGCCGGGGTCATGAACCCGCAGATCCGCTTTGGCGAGGATCTGATGAGCCGGGTCAGCTACGCCATGATGAACCCCGGCGGCGCCGCGGAAATGACCCGCGCGGTACGCGAGGCGATCGACGCGCTGGCGCGCGACCTGGCCGCGCAGGCCGGCATCGACACCGCCCGGATCATGGAGGTGATCTTCGTCTGCAACCCGGTCATGCACCACCTGCTGCTGGGCATCGACCCGGTGGAACTGGGCCAGGCGCCCTTCGCGCTGGCGACCTCGCGCTCGGTCTCGGCCGCGGCGCGGGAGCTTGACATGTCAGCAGTCAACACCAACGCCCGGGTCTTCGTGCTGCCCTGCATCGCCGGGCACGTCGGCGCCGATGCCGCCGCCGTGGCGCTGACCGAACAGCCCGGACAGCAGGAGGACCTGACCCTGGTCGTCGACGTGGGCACCAACGCGGAAATCCTGCTGGGCGACAAGACCCGGGTGCTGGCCTGTTCCTCGCCCACCGGCCCGGCCTTCGAGGGCGCGCAGATCAGTTCGGGCCAGCGCGCCGCCCCCGGCGCCATCGAACGGGTCGGGATCGACCCAGCCACGAAAGAGCCGCGCTTTCGCGTCATCGGCGTGGACTTCTGGTCCGACGAAGCGGGCTTTGCCGAAGCCGCCGCGGCGACCGGCATCACCGGCATCTGCGGCTCGGGCATCATCGAGGCGGTAGCCGAGATGCGCATGGCCGGCCTTGTCGATGCCTCGGGGCTGATCGGCTCGGCGGCCCAGACCGGCACCGCCCGCTGCATCACCGAAGGGCGGACCCATGCCTATGTCCTCCACGACGGCACCGCCGAGGGCGGGCCGCTGATCTCGGTCACCCAGGGCGATATCCGCGCCATCCAGCTGGCGAAATCGGCGCTCTACGCCGGGGCACGCCTGCTGATGGACGAACGCGGCACCGATACCGTGGACCGCGTGGTGTTGGCCGGGGCCTTCGGCGCCCATATCAGCCCCAAGCACGCCATGGTGCTGGGCATGATCCCCGATGCACCGCTGGACAAGGTGACAAGCGCGGGCAACGCGGCCGGCACCGGCGCGCGCATCGCCCTGTGTTCCGTGGCCGCGCGGGCCGAGATCGAGCAGACCGTGCGCGAGATCACCAAGGTGGAAACCGCCATCGCCCCGGCCTTTCAGGCGCATTTCGTCAATGCAAACGCCCTGCCCCACGCCACCGACCCGTTCCCGACCCTGCGCGGCATCGTGCCGCTGCCGGATGTCAGCTACAACACCAAGGGCCAGGACGCAGATGGCGGCGGCCGCAAGCGCCGGCGGCGCGCCTAGCTGTTCGAGGTCCAGGCGCAGCGGTCGAAATCGACGTAGCGCAGCAGGGCCTCGGTGCGCCCCGGGGCCACCAGCCGCGAACAGCCCTCGAGCGCATCCGCGGTCTCGTAAACCGAGACCACACCGCGGCCCGCCTCGGTGCCGTCGGAACAGAGCACCTCGCCGGGCGCCAATAGGTGCAGCACGCGCACCCCACCCGGGGCCTGCGCGGCGAACAGAAAGCGCTCGTCGGTGCCATTGCCAACGCAGACCTGATCCATCGCCGCGTTTTTGTCGAAGGCGGCACCCGTCTCACTCATCCCGGCCCGAGGGGGGACAAGCCCGAGCAGGGCGCACGCCAGGACCAATTGCTTTCTCACGCCAAACCTCCTGGCTGCGATGCCATGTGGACAGGAAACGCCGCAGGCCCGGGGCGCGGCCAATCAAGTTCCGTCACTTTCGGTCAGGAATGCGTGAGACATCGTGACGCACCTCCGGGGCCGATCTGTGTCAGGTCTGGGGTGTCACAACACCCCGGAGGAAGCCCCCCATGAGACATCTGATCACCAGCACCGCACTCGCCCTGATCGCCAGCACCGCAACTGCCCAGGACGCACCCTTCGGCACCGAGGTCGACACGGACTACGCCGCCGAGCTCTGGTCGGTCATGGAAGAGATCGACATGGTCGGCGACGACATGGTCCAGAGCTACCCTTACCCCGGGGTCGCGCCGCACGGCATGATGCTGGAAACCTTCTACACCGAAGCCACGGTCGAGGGGCACACCGGCGCGTTGATTGTCAAGCGCAACTACGGCCCCGAGAGCGTGAGCGAGGGCGAGGTGCTGTCCGATCCCGAAACCCACCTTGGCTCGGTGACTGTCATGTTCCGTCGCGAAGAGGGCTATGACGCCGACAATCAGGACTGGTTCTGGGTCAAGTACCTGCCCGACGGCAGCCTCGACAAGAACCCCAAGGGCATGGAGCTGGCCGGCCGCGTCGCCAAGGGCGCCGACCAGGGCTGCATCGCCTGTCATTCGGGCAGCGACAACTACCTCTTCACCAACGCCAGCATCGACAAGTGATCGGACCGGGGCCACGCCGCGGCACGCGGCGTGGCCCGCAAGCCGCATTTCGCTGCAAAGCCTCTTGACGCTGCCCACGCGTCGGCCTTATCCCAGCCCCTCAGAGCGGGTATGGTGAAAAGGTATCACGCGAGCTTCCCAAGCTTAAGTTACGGGTTCGATTCCCGTTACCCGCTCCAGGTTTCAACACCGTTCGGACTGGTGGCCGCAGCGCCGACGCTGCGGCGGCACGCGACTTCGCAATCGCCCCCGCGCTCCGTTGACGGAGCGCGGGC
>NZ_JBKOTX010000094.1:0-21399 GCF_047086965.1 Roseovarius halophilus (ex Wu et al. 2025)
GCCCGCCGGGGCAGTGCCGGACCCCGCGCCGGAGGCGCCGGCGCATCCCCTGCCACTGGGCGCCGCGCGTGCGCAGCTGCACGAGAACTACATCGTGGCGCAGACGGAAACCGGCATGGTCATCGTGGACCAGCACGCCGCGCACGAACGGCTTGTCTACGAACGGCTCAAGCGCCAGATGGCCGAGACCGGCGTGGCGGCGCAGGCGCTGCTGATCCCCGAGATCGTGGAACTGCCGGAGGACGAGGCCGCCCGCCTGCTGGACAGCGCGGAGGCGTTGCAGCGCCTCGGCCTGCACGTGGAGCCGTTCGGCCCCGACACGATCGCCGTGCGCGAGACGCCCGCGATCCTCGGCCCCGTGGATGCGCCCGCGATGATCCGCGACATCCTCGATGAACTGGCCGAGCAGGGCGAGAGCCTGTCGTTGCAGGCACGGATCGAGGCGATCCTGAGCCGGGTGGCCTGTCACGGCTCGGTCCGGTCGGGGCGCCGGATGAGCGCGGACGAGATGAACGCGCTGCTGCGCGAAATGGAGGCGACGCCGCATTCCGGCCAGTGCAACCACGGCCGGCCCACCTATGTCGAACTGAAGCTCGACGATATCGAACGGCTGTTCGGGCGGACATGATCCGGATCGGCGGCACCACCTATTCGCTGGACGATCCGCTGGTCGTGGCCGCGCTGGCGGGCGCGGGGGCCTTTGTGCTGATCGTCGTGTTGCTGCTGCTGGCGCTGCGGGCCGCCGCGCGATCCGCCCGGCTGACCGCGCCGCTGGCGCGGCAGGTGGGTGAGCTGGGCCAGCGGGTGCAGGGGCTGAGCGACGGGCAGCAGCAGCTTGCCGGAGGGCTCAATCACGTGTCCGAAGCGCAGTCCGCCGCGCAGACGAACATGCTGCAACTGATGGAAAAGCGGCTCGCGCAGGTGTCGGGACAGATGAACGAGAACCTGCAGGGCTCGGCCCGGCGCACGGCGCAGAGCCTCGGGGAACTGCAGCAGCGGCTCCAGGCCATCGACAAGGCGCAGGAGAACATCACCAAGCTGTCGGGCGACGTGCTGTCGTTGCAGGACATCCTGAGCAACAAGCAGACGCGCGGTGCCTTCGGCGAGATCCAGCTGCATGACATCGTGTCCAAGGCGCTGCCATCGGACAGCTACAGCCTGCAGCACACGCTGACCAACGGGCGGCGCGCCGACTGCCTGATCCATCTGCCCAACCCGCCGGGCCCCATCTGCATCGACAGCAAGTTCCCGCTGGAAGCCTACGAGGCGCTGCGCAACGCGGCGACCGACCACGAGGTGAACGAGGCCGCCAAATTCCTGCGTACCAGCCTGAAGAAGCATATCCGCGACATCGCCGAGAAGTACATCCTCGACGGTGAAACCGCGGACGGGGCGTTGCTGTTCCTGCCGTCCGAGGCGGTCTATGCCGAGGTGCACGCCAATTTCCCCGAACTGGTGCGCGAGGGCTTCGCGGCCCGGGTCTGGATCGTGTCGCCCACCACCTGCATGGCCACGCTCAACACCATGCGCGCCATCCTCAAGGACGCGCGGATGCGCGAACAGGCCGGCGCGATCCGGCGCGAACTGGGGCTGCTTTTCGCCGACGTGGACAGGCTGGGCACGCGTGTCGAGAATCTTGACCGGCATTTCCACCAAGCGGCGAAGGACATCAGCGACATCAAGATTTCCGCCGACAAGGCCGGGCGCCGGGCGAAGCGGCTGGACAATTTCGATTTCGAGGAACTGGCCCCTGAAAGCGAGCCCGCGATCGTCAAGATGACCGGCGAGACCTGAGGCGCCGCGCCCATTTCCGCGATGGCGCCTGCCGGGCATTCGTGATACCTGCGGGCCATGAGCCAGATGCCGTCAAAGACCGATATCCTCAAGTGGATTTCCGATAACCCGACCCTCACCTCCAAGCGCGATATCGCCAAGGCGTTCGGCATCAAGGGGGCGGCGCGGATCGACCTCAAGCGCGCGCTGAAGGAGCTTGAGGACGAGGGCCATCTCGAAAAGCGCAAGAAGACCTATCGCGACCCCGAGAAGCTGCCGCCGGTGAGCGTGCTGCAGGTGTCGGGGCAGACGGCGGACGGCGACCTGCTGGCGCGGCCGCTGGAATGGCACGGCGAGGGGGTGGAGCCCGTCGTGATGGTCATGCCGCGCGCCAGCGACCCGGCGCTGGGCGAGGGGGACCGCATCCTTGCCCGGTTGCAGGAGGTGCGCGGCGAGGATCATCATTACGACGCGCGCCTCATCCGCCGGATCGGGACCAACCCGCGCAAGGTTCTGGGCATTTACCGCAAGGGCGAGGAGGGCGGGCGAATCCTGCCCATCGACAAGGGCGACGGCAAGGAATGGCAGGTGCCGGCCGACGCCACGGGCGGCGCGAAGGACGGTGAGCTGGTCGAGGGCGAACAGGCCGGGCCCAAGGGCCGCATGGGCCTGCCGCGGGCGCGTATCCTCGACCGGCTGGGCGATCCGACCGCCCCCAAGGCGGTGTCGCTCATCGCGATCCATCAGCACGGGATCCCGGATGATTTCCCCGACGAGGTGATTGCCGAGGCCGACCGCATGAAGCCCGCCGGGCTGAAGGGGCGCGAGGACATGCGCGACCTGCCGCTTGTCACCATCGACCCGGCAGATGCGCGGGATCACGACGACGCGGTCTGGGCGCATGCGGATGACGACCCCAGGAACGACGGCGGCCACGTGATCTGGGTGGCGATCGCGGACGTGGCGCATTACGTGACGTTCGGGTCCGCTCTGGACGCCGAGGCGCGCAAGCGCGGCAATTCCAGCTATTTCCCCGACAGGGTGGTGCCGATGCTGCCCGACCGGCTGTCGGGCGACCTGTGCAGCCTGCACGAGGGCGTGCCGCGCGCCTGCATCGCGGTGCGGATGCAGATCGACGCCCACGGCCAGAAGGTGGGGCACCGTTTCGTGCGGGGGCTGATGCGCTCGGCGGCATCGCTGAACTACCAGGAGGTGCAGGCGGCGGCCGACGGCGACCCGAACGACAAATGCGCCCCCCTGATGGACGAGGTCATCCGCCCGCTCTACGCGGCGCACGCGGCGCTGCGCCGGGCGCGCAAGGCGCGCCAGCCGCTTGACCTGGACCTGCCCGAACGCAAGGTGGAGCTGAGCGAGGCGGGCAAGGTGGTCAGCGTGAACTTCGCCGACCGGCTGGAGGCGCACAAGCTGATCGAGGAATTCATGGTGCTGGCCAACGTTGCCGCCGCCGAGACGCTGATCGCGCGCAAGTCGCCGCTGCTGTTCCGCGTCCACGAGGAGCCGCCGCCGGAGAAGCTGGACAGCCTGCGCGAGGTTGCTGAAAGCGCGGGGCTGACGTTGGCCAAGGGGCAAGTGCTCAAGACGGCGCATCTGAACGCCCTGCTGAACGCGGCGCAGGACACCGACCATGCCGAGCAGATCAACATGTCCACCCTGCGCGCGATGACGCAGGCCTATTACGCGCCGTCCAATTTCGGGCATTTCGGGCTGGCGTTGCAGGCCTATGCGCATTTCACCTCGCCGATCCGGCGCTATGCCGACCTGGTGGTGCACCGCGCGCTGATCTCGGCGCATGGCTGGGGCGATGACGGGCTGAGCCGCGCCGAAGAGGAACGCCTCGAGGGCACGGCCGAGCACATTTCCGAGACCGAGCGCCGGTCGATGACCGCCGAGCGCGACACCAACGACCGCTACCTTGCCGCCTTCCTGTCGGAACGCGTGGGCGAGGAATTCACCGGGCGGGTCAGCGGGGTGGCCCGGTTCGGGGTTTTCGTGCGGCTGGATGAAACCGGCGCCGACGGCCTGATCCCGGTGCGCAGCCTCGGGCGCGAGTTCTTCCATTTCGACGCCGACGCCGGCACGCTGATGGGCGCCGACACGGGCCTGACCATCGGGCTGGGCCAGCGCGTGACGGTACGGCTGGCCGAGGCCGCGCCGGTGACCGGCGGCCTCGCGCTGGAACTCGTGGGGATCGAGGGCGAAAAGGTGCCGCGCGGACCGTCGCGGACGCGCGGCAAGCCGCCCAAGCGCAAGATCGCCAAGGCGCGCCGCAAGACGGAAAAGGCGACCAAGAAGGTCAAGCGCAGCCGGAGGTGAGCCCGGCCGCGTCATGTCACGATCCGGGCCGTGAGGCGCGTCCTGTCCGGGTGAACGGTCCGGGTCTCGTGCCTCCCTCGTTGCGGGACAACTCCGCAGAGAGCCCTGCCAGCAGGTTCCCGCGGCTTCATTCCCGCGCTCTTGGTGTGTAGCATGTACCGCATGACACAGCAGGTCAGATTCTGCACGTCGGCGGACGGCACCCGGATCGCGTTTGCCCGGTCCGGGACGGGGCCGCCGCTGGTTCGGGTCGCGAACTGGTTCACGCATCTCGATCTCGACGGACGGAGCGCCGTTTGGCGGCACTGGTTCGATTTTCTTTCGGATGGCCGCACGCTTGTCCGCTATGATCCGCGGGGCTCCGGGCTGTCCGACCGCGATGTCGAAGACTTCTCGCTGGAGCGCTGGATCGACGACCTCGAGGCCGTGGTCGACCGCGCCGGCCTGACGCGTTTTCCGCTGATCGGGCTGTGCCAGGGCGGCGCGGTCGCCGCCGCTTATGCCGCCCGGCACCCCGACAGGGTCAGCCGTCTTGTCCTCTATGACAGCTATCCGTTCGGTGCCTTTGTGAACGGTGTGCCGGACCGGCTGGCACAAGAGGCCCGCGCCCTGGCCGAGATGATCGAGGTGGGCTGGGGCAAGAAGACCGGCGCCTTCCGCGAGATCTTCGCCAACCTTCTGATGCCCGAGGCCGGCAAGGAGGCCCTGCAATGGATCGGCGAGATGCAGCGGCGCAGCGCCTCGGCGCGCAACGCGCGCCTGATGTGGGACGCCTTCAACGGTTTCGACATCCGCGGGGTTGCCGCCGACATAACAGCGCCCACGCTGGTGTTTCACGGGCGCCGCGATGCGATGGTCCCGTTCGAGGCGGGCCGTCAGCTTGCCTCGCTCATACCGAATGCGCGGTTCGTTGCACTGGAAACCGACAACCATATCCTTTTGCCCGACGAAGACGCGTGGGATACGTTTCGTCGGGAGCTCGCCGACTTCCTCGCGCCCGAGGCCGTCGCGGACCGGGCCGCGGCTATCGCACTCGATGCGCTGACCCCGCGCGAGGCGGACGTGCTCGATGGTGTCGCGCGCGGCCTCAGCAACCGTGATCTCGCGGACCTGCTGAGGATCTCGGAAAAGACGGTTCGCAATCACATGACCACGGTTTTCTCGAAACTGGGTGTCGGGAACCGGGCGCAGGCGATCGTGCTGGCCCGTGACGCCGGCTTCGGCCGGGAGTGACAGGACCGGGACAAACGTCCCGATATCGAAATATCTGCCTCCAAAAAGATTACCGCGATAGGACCGGCGCCTTATGCGCGCAGGTCGTCGCCGCGCCATGCTTGCTGCATCGACATCTCCGCGGGGCAACACGCGTCGGGACGTGATCCGCCAACAGATGGAGCAAGAAGGGATAACCCATGAAGAACCTTATCACTGCCGCTGCCGTCGCCGCGTCCGCCGCTGCAACGCCTGCCGTCGCCCTGGTCGGCATCAGCATGAACGGCAGCCCGGCACCGACCGCGGCCTTTGACAGGCCGGGCGGCGCGAACGAGCTTGCCATGTGCGGCGTCTACAATGGCCTTTTCGGCAATTGCGCCCGTGTCGCCGGCGACCTTGGCCTGAGTGCGGACGAAGCCCGCGCCTTGGCCCGTGACTACTGGAACACCGCGCCCGCCGAACGGGCAGATTTCCTCGCCGATCTGGGCCTGTGACGCGCGGGAAGAGGCCGCCCTGCGGGCGTCGGTTCATATCCGCATGCCTTGACCCGGCCGGAACAGGGATAACAGCCATTGTTGGCGTGACCGGATGTCCGTGGGCCTCGGTCTGACCGGGGGTGGGGCCAATGCGTCATCGGCATCGGGCCGAGGCGCCTGCTTCGATCCGGCGAAGCGCCTTGCGCCAGACGCTCCGCGGCGGCGCCCGCGTCACCATGAAATTCTGCGAGCCGACCCAAAGTGTCGTCATTGGATGGCGGGCGTGATGGGTGCGCCGGTCTCAAATGTCAATACCAGGAAAGGAAAGCAGACACGCCTTCTGTCGATATTCACATCATCCGCGGCGTGTTCACGCCCGACCAGAAGCAATCCATGATCGAGAAGGTGACGGACGCCGGGCGCGGCGCGCCGTAGCGGAATGGTTGCCGGCCGCGCCGGTTCAAAGCCCCGGCCAGCACGTTCTGGCCCGGTCGGATTGCCAAACAGGGAAACCGCACGGTCAGGAACGACGGGTCAAGCCGCCTATGCCCCCCGTGCCGCCGCGGCGGCCCCGGCGGCCAGCGCCTTGAGCCCGGTGACGAGATCGGCCTCGTCGGTGTCCTCGTCGAAGGCGTGGCTGATCCCGCCGATGGAGGGCACGAACAGCATTGCCGCCGGCATCAGCCGCGACACGTTCGTCGCGTCGTGGAGCGCGCCCGAGGGCATCCGCCGCCAGCGGCCCGGCGCCGCCGTCTCGGCCCCGGTGCAGAGCGCATCGCACAGGCGGCTGTCCATCGGCACCGGCGCCAGCCCCAGCATGTCGCCGAAGGCGAGGCCCAGACCGCGTTCCTCGGCGACCTCCTGCGCGGTGTCGCGGATGATCCGCTCCATCCGGTGCAGGCGGTCGGCGTCACCGTCGCGCCACTGCATCGAGAACGTCGCGCGTCCCGGCACGATGGAATGCGCATCGGGATGCAGCCGCACGTGCCCGATGGTCCAGACCGTCCGGGGCGTGACCACGTTGCGGAACCTGTCGTTGATCCGCGCGTTGAAATCGCCCAGCCCCTGGAACGCGTCGCGGCGCAGGTGCATCGGCGTGGTGCCGGCGTGGTTCTGCTGCCCCTCGAAGGTGATGCGCATGTCGCGGATGCCGACGATATCGGTCACCACGCCCACCGCCTCGCCCGCCCGTTCCAGCCAGGGCCCCTGTTCGATGTGCATTTCGAGGAAACCGGTGAACCGGCCCGGATCGACGAACCCCCCGGCCATGGGCGCCGCCGCCTTGCGCGCCTCGGCAAGGGTGATTCCCTCCCGGTCGGTCTGGCGGTCGGCCGTGTCGAGCGCGAGGTTGCCCGACCAGATCGCGCTGCCGGTGGTCACGCCGAAGCGTCCTTCCTCGTCCTCGAAGGAGACGCATGAAACCGCCGGCCCGCCGGCTTCGCGCGCGGCGCGGGCGATCTCCAGCCCCGCGATCACGCCGAGCGCCCCGTCGAGCCAGCCGCCTTCGGGCTGGCTGTCGGAATGCGACCCGACCAGCAGGCTCTGGCCATCGGCGAGGCCGAACAGGTTGCCCACGGGGTCGGCCTGCACGCTCAGGCCGGCATCGCGCATCTTCCCGGCCAGCCAGTCGCGCGCGGCGATATCGGCGTCGGAATAGGCAGGGCGGACAACGCCCTTGCCCACGCCTGCCGCGCCGAATTCGCGCAGGCGGTGCAGGTCGGTCAGGAAACGATCGGTGTTCACGGGAATCATCTCGGGGCTCCGGTCGGTGTCACCGGCGCAGTAAACAGGGCCTTGCGGGTGATGTCACTTCACCATGCGGATATCGCGACAGGTGCCCGCGCCCCTTTCGCAGCCGCGCCGCCGTGTTGCGGATCGGAAACGCGACTGTCCCGCGGCGCCGCAAATTTGCGGAGAGGTGTCGGGATTGTCCGCCTCCGCCGGTTTCCGGTATGGTCTAGATAGGCGTGAGCAAGGAGGCACGAGATGTCAGAGACGGTCAAGTTCACGCTGAACGGCAGGGAGGTCGAGGCCGAGAAGGGCCAGACCATCTGGGAGGCGGCCCACGGGCGCGGCCTGAAGATCCCGCATCTGTGTCACAAGCCCGCGCCGGGCTACATGCCCGACGGCAACTGCCGCGCCTGCATGGTCGAGGTTGAGGGCGAGCGTACGCTTGTCGCCTCCTGCATCCGCGAGGTGGCCGAGGGCATGGTCGTGCAGACCGATACCGCCCGCGCCGAAACCTCGCGCAGGATGGTGATGGAACTGCTGCTGGCCGACCAGCCGGAACAGGCCGAATCGCATGACCGGTCGAGCCACCTGTGGGACATGGCCGAACTCAACGGCGTGACCGGCAGCCGTTTCCCGGCGATGGAGAAGGATCGCGTGCCGCGGCTTGATGACAGCCACGTGGCCATGCGCGTGAACCTTGACGCCTGCATCCAGTGCAACCTGTGTGTCCGCGCCTGCCGCGAGGTGCAGGTCAACGACGTGATCGGCATGGCCGGTCGCGGTCATGACAGTTTCCCCGTCTTCGATTTCGACGACCCGATGGGCGAGTCGACCTGCGTGGCCTGCGGCGAATGCGTACAGGCCTGCCCGACCGGCGCGCTGATGGAGGCATCCGTCGTTGACGAGGCGCAGCAGGGCGACAGCGCCGACTTCGACCGCGAGGTGGAAAGCGTCTGCCCGTTCTGCGGCGTGGGCTGCCAAGTGAGCCTGAAGGTCAAGGACGAAAAGGTGAAATACGTCGAGGGCATCAACGGCCCCGCGAACGAGGGCCGGCTCTGCGTCAAGGGGCGGTTCGGCTTCGACTACATCCACCACGACCACCGCCTGACGCGGCCGCTGATCCGGCGCGACGACGCGCCGGCCAAGGGGCTGAACGTGGACCCGGGCAACTGGCACCAGTTCTTCCGCGAGGCGGACTGGGACGAGGCGCTGGATGTGGCCGCCGGCGGGCTCAAGCGGCTGAAGGACGATCACGGCGGTGCCTCGGTCGCGGGCTTCGGCAGCGCCAAGTGCACCAACGAGGAGGCGTACCTTTTCCAGAAACTCATCCGGCAGGGGTTCGGCCACAACAACGTGGACCATTGCACGCGGCTGTGCCACGCCTCCAGCGTGGCCGCCCTGATCGAGAACGTGGGCTCGGGTGCAGTGACGGCCACCTTCAACGAGATCGAGAATGCCGACGTCGCGATCATCATCGGCGCCAACCCGATCGAGAATCACCCCGTCGCCGCCACCTACTTCAAGCAGTTCACCAAGCGCGGCGGCAAGCTGATCGTGATGGACCCGCGCGGCGTGGGGCTGCGCCGGTTCGCGACGCACATGTTGCAGTTCAAGCCGGGCGCCGATGTGTCGATGCTCAACGCGATCATGCACGTGATCGTCGAGGAAGGATTGTACGACCAGCAGTACATCGAGGCGTTCACCGAGAACTGGGAGGCCGAGAAGGCGCACCTCGCGCAGTTCGCGCCCGAGAAGATGGAAGAGCTGTGCGGTATCCCCGCCGAGACGCTGCGCGCCGTGGCCCGCGAGTTTGCCACGGCCAAGTCCGGCATGATCTTCTGGGGCATGGGGATCAGCCAGCATATCCATGGCACCGATAATTCACGCTGCCTGATCTCGCTGGCCCTGATGTGTGGCCATGTCGGCCGCCCCGGCACCGGTCTGCACCCCCTGCGCGGGCAGAACAACGTGCAGGGCGCGTCGGACGCGGGGCTGGTTCCGATGTTCCTGCCCGACTACCAAAGTGTAACCGACGACGGGGTGCGCAATGCCTTCACCGAGGTCTGGGAATCGGGCGATTTCTCGGCCGAGAAAGGACTGACCGTGACCGAGATCATGGATGCGGTGCATGCCGACCGGATCAGGGGCATGTACATCCTCGGCGAGAACCCGGCGATGTCGGACCCGGACGTGGACCATGCCCGCGACGCGCTGGGCAAGCTCGACCACCTCGTCGTGCAGGATATCTTCATCACCGAAACGGCCAACTACGCCGACGTGATCCTGCCCGCCTCGGCCTTCTTCGAGAAATCGGGCACCGTGACGAACACCAACAGGCAGGTCCAGATGGGCCGGGCCGCCGTCAGCCCGCCGGGCAACGCGCGGGAGGACTGGCAGATCACCGTCGATCTGGCCAACCGGCTCGGGCTTCGGTGGCACTATGACAGCCCGGCGGATGTCTTCGCCGAGATGAAGCTGAACATGAAGTCCTTCAACAACATCACCTGGGACCGGCTCGAGCGGGACAACGCCGTGACCTATCCCTGCACCGATCCCGACGGCCCGGGCGAGGCGGTGGTGTTCGGCGACGGCTTCCCGCGGCCAGAAGGGCGCGCGCGCTTCACCCCGGCCAGCGTGATCCCGCCCGACGACATGCCCGATGCCGAGTATCCCATGGTCCTGACCACGGGCCGGCAACTGGAGCATTGGCACACGGGCAGCATGACGCGCCGCGCCAGCGTGCTCGACGCGGTCGAGCCCGAGGCCAACTGCTCGATGCACCCCGCCACGTTGCGCAAGCTCGGGGTGGAGCCCGGCGACATGGTGCGCTTGTCGACCAAGCGCGGCTCGATCCGGATCATGGTACGCGCGGACCGGGCCATCGCGCCCGACATGGTGTTCCTGCCCTTCGCCTATGTCGAGGCCGCGGCCAACATCCTGACCAACCCGGCGATCGACCCGTACGGCAAGATCCCCGAGTTCAAGTATTCGGCCGTGAAGGTCGAGGCGCTCGACCGGTCGGTCGCCGCCGAGTGATCGCGCCGCGGGGCAGGGGCCCGGGTTTCTTCTCGGCCCCAATACCCCGGGGTGAATTGGCCGAAGGCCAAGAGGGGCGGCGCCCCTCGGGCAGGCGCCGTCAGCCCGTGACGGGGGTGCGCAGCCACAGAAGCGCGGCCAGCGCGACCAGCAGGCCCAGCCATATGACCCCGTTGATCAGGCTGGCCCGCCGGGCGCTGCGCTTCTCGAACCATGTCCGCGGTGTGATCCCGCGCAGCACCATGATGACCTGCGCGGCGAGGGTCACGCAAACCACGTTGACCGCGAGCAACAACGCCGCGTCCAGCGCCATCCGGGCATGGCCCGCGCCGAGGAACAGCCCGATGGCGGTCGTCGGCGGCAGCAGCGCGACGGCCACCATCACGCCCACCAGCGCCGATGACATCCCCGTCACCAGCGACAGTGCCGCCGCGGCGCCCGAGGCGAGGGCGATCGCCATCCCGTCGAATCCCACCTCGGCGCGCGCCCGCAACTCGGCCGATGTGGCATCGACCGGCCAGAGCTGCGCGATGACGACACCGAGCCCCAGCGCCAGCCCGAGGCCCGTCAGGCTGCTCAGGATCGCGCGGCCCATCAGCCGGCCATCCCCGAGCGCGACGCCGACGGCCAGCGCGAGGTTCGGCCCGAGAAGCGGCGCGATGACCATCGCCCCCACCACGACCGCCACGTTGTCGGCGATCATGCCGAAGGCGGCCACAACGGTCGAGAGCGTGACGAAAACCGCGTAGTTCCTGTCGGTGCGGGCCTGTTCCCAGACCTGGTTGTAGATCTCCTCGCGGGGGTGGACTGCCCGTTGCCGCCCGGCGCCTCGGCGTCCTCGTCCGCGTCCTCCTCGGTCTCGGGGAAGGGAACCGAGGTTTCGACGGGAAGCAGCGTGATTCGCCAGTCGTCATCGTCGGCCAGTCCCGCCTGCAGGGCGTCCAGTATTTCCTGGCGTTCCTGCCGTCCCACGAGGAGCGACATGGTGATGCGTCCCGCGCGGGCAAGGTCGCGATGAACGGAGATGTCGTTGGCGCCGCAATCGCGGGCCTGACGCATCAGGGCCTCGGTATCGCCCTCCCGCGCGCTGACGATGATCTGGCGCATGCCGTCAGACGGCCTTGCGCGGCCGGACGATGTGGAAGGTGCCGCTCATGTAGGTCAGCGGGCGTTGGCCGGCATCGGAAATCCCGGTCACGTTGCCGATGCAGATGGTGTGGCTGCCGTGGACATGCCGGTGATCGAGCGAACAGGTGAACGCCGTGGCCCGGGGCAGGACGGGGCCGAACTCGGTCGTGGTGAAGTCGAGGCCCTCGAAACGGTCCGGCTTGGATTCGTCCGAGCGGCCGGCGAAACACTGGGCGAGGTCGACGGCGTCCTCCGGCAGGACGTTCACGCAGAACGTGCCGTTGTCGGCAACGGCGCGCGCGATGCGGCTGTCGGCCTTGAGGCACACCAGCACCGAGGGCGGATCGGCCGACAGCGAGGTGAAGGCGCTGACCGTCGCCCCGGCCATGCCCGCCGGCCCGTCGGTCGTCACCACGGTCACCGTGGCGGCCACCTGCCGCATGGCGGCGATGAAGGCGTCGCGGGCGGCGTTCATGCGGGGCTCCGTCCGCCGGGCGGGCAGACATGTGGGAACGGGCGGTATGTCGATGCTGTCAAGGCTGTCTCCGAACGTGTTAGCGGTGCAATCGAACACGGACTGGCAGGGTCAAGGTGATCCGTCGGTCCATTGCAACATAATGATAACCTGCGACAGCGCAAAGGCGAGGGGGTGGCATTTACTTGGCCCGGACAGCGTGCTTGAACACGGGTACGTGCTGCAGACCGCCGGGGGAGCCCATGAAGATCGCCACTGCCGCCTATCCGATGGAGCCGCTGGAAAACTGGGCCGCCTATGCCGCCAAGCTGGAGGCATGGGTGGCCGATGCCGCGGGCCACGGCGCGGAGTTGCTTGTCTTTCCCGAATACGGCGCGATGGAACTGGCGACGCTGGCCGGCCCGGAAGCGGCCGCCGACCCGGAACGGTCGATGCGCGCGGTGTCGGACCGGATCAGCGCGGCGGACGCCCTGCACAGCGACCTGGCGGCGCGCTACGATGTGCACATATGCGCCGCCTCGGCCCCGATCTTCGACGCCGCGCTGGGCGCGCGGCCGGTGAACCGCGCGCGGCTTTTCGCGCCCGGTGGCGGCTGCGGGGTGCAGGACAAGCAGATCATGACACGGTTCGAGCGCGACCCGGTGGATATCGTGCCCGGCGGCCCGCTGCGCCTGTTCGACACGGCGCTGGGCCGCATCGGGATCCTGATCTGTTACGATTCCGAATTCCCCCTGCTGGGCCGGGCGCTTGCCGAGGCGGACGTGATCCTTGTGCCATCCTGCACCGAGGCGCTGTCGGGCTACTGGCGGGTCCGCATCGGTGCCATGGCCCGCGCGCTGGAAACCCAGTGCGTCACCGCGATGGCGTCGCTGGTGGGCGAGGCGCGCTGGACCGAACTGGCGGACGTGAACACCGGCACGGGCGGTGTCTTCGGCCCGCCCGATACCGGCTTCCCGGCCTCCGGGGTGCTGGCCGAGGGGCGGTTTGATGTGCCCGGCTGGACCTATGCCGAGATCGACAGGGCCGCGGTCGCGCATGTGCGGGCAGATGGCGGGGTGCTCAACCGCCGCCACTGGCAGGAGCAGGCCGGCCGCGACGGAGACGCAACAACCGAGCGCCTGCGCTGATTATTCCCTTGAAAAACGCGTCGAATGGGCGCATTTAATGCGGCGTTCCGCGATCTTGGCGGAACGGCAGATCAAGGAGAGACCATGGCCAAGGAAGATACGCTCGAATTTCCCGGTGTCGTGAAGGAACTCCTGCCCAACGCGACATTCAGGGTCGAGCTTGAAAACGGCCATGAGATCATCGCGCACACGGCAGGCAAGATGCGCAAGAACCGCATCCGTGTTCTGGCGGGGGACAAGGTGCAGGTGGAAATGACGCCCTATGACCTGACAAAGGGGCGGATCAACTATCGCTTCAAGTAAGGTGCGCCTGATCCTCGGATCGGGCAGCCCGCGCCGGCGCGACCTGCTGGCGCAGATCGGTGTCGTGGCGGATGACATCCGCCCCCCCGAGATCGACGAGACCCCCCGCAAAGGTGAATTGCCGCGCCCATACTGCGCGCGCATGGCGCGCGAGAAGGCGCAGGCGGTCCGGGCGGAAACGGATGACATCGTGCTGTCGGCCGATACCACCGTGGCGCTGGGCCGGCGCATCCTTGGCAAGCCGGAAAGCGCGGGCGAGGCGGCGGAATTCCTGCTGGCCATGTCGGGCCGCCGGCACCGGGTCGTCACGGCCGTCGCGGTGCGCCGGGGCGCGCGGCTGTGGGAGCGTGACGTGGTCACCGCGGTGAAGATGAAACGGCTCTCGGACGAGGAGCTTAATTTCTACCTCGCGACGGAGGACTGGCGCGGCAAGGCGGGCGGCTACGGCATTCAGGGGCCGGCGGGCGCGCTGATCCCGTGGATCGAGGGTTCGTTCACCGCGGTGGTGGGCCTGCCGCTTTGCGAGACGGCGGGAGTGCTGCAGGCGGCGGGCTATCCGCTGTGGAAGGTGGATACATGAAGGGACGGCAGATCGTGCTGGATCACCTGAACGGGGCGGATGCCGCCGCGCTGATGGTGGACGGGCAACTTGAGGACCTGTTCCTCGACAGCGACGCGCCCCGGCCCGGCGCGATCTACCGCGCCATCGCCGACCGGCCGGTCAAGGGGCAGGGCGGGATGTTCCTGCGCACGCCTGACGGCCCGGCCTTCTTGCGGCAGGTCAAGGGCTTAGCCCCGGGCGACCGGCTGCTTGTGCAGGTGACGGGCTATGCCGAGCCGGGCAAGGCCCTGCCGGTGACATTGAAGCTGCTGTTCAAGAGCCGCCATGCCATCGTCACGCCCGGTGCGCCCGGGCTGAACGTCTCGCGCCGGATCCGCGACGAGGCGGTGCGCGACACGCTGCTGGAGATCGGGCACGAGGCGATGGCGGGATGCGGCATGGGGCTGATCCTGCGGTCCTCCTGCGCGGGCGCGGCGGAGGCGGACATTGCCGACGATATCGCCGCGATGCGCGAGCTTGCGCAAAAGGTGATGGCCGATGATGCGGGCGAGGCCGAGAAGCTGACCGAGGGCGACGGCCCGCACGACCTTGCCTGGCGTGAATGGACCGATCCCGCCGAGGTCGAGACCCGGCCCGGCGGCTTCGAGCGGCTGGGCGTGCGCGACGCGATCGAGGCGTTGCAACGGCCCGATGTGGCGCTCAAGGGCGGTGGTCGCGTCTTCATCGAACCCACGCGCGCCCTCGTCGCGGTCGACGTGAACACGGCCGGGGACACGTCCCCCGCGGCGGGGCTCAAGGCCAACCTTGCGGCGGCGCGCGACCTGCCCCGGCAGTTGCGGCTGCGCGGGCTCGGCGGGCAGATCACGCTGGACCTCGCCCCGATGACCAAGAAGGACCGGCGGCAGGTCGAGACGGCGCTGCGCGCGGCCTTCCGGGCCGACCTGACCGAGACGGCGCTCGTCGGCTGGACCCCGCTGGGCCATTACGAATTGCAGCGCAAGCGCGATCGCGTGGCGCTGAGCGAGGTGCTGACATGAAATGCCCGATCTGTGGCAAGCCCGCCGTGGCGCGCGTTCGCCCGTTCTGTTCGGCTCGCTGCGCGGATGTGGACCTCGGGAAGTGGCTGGGCGGATCTTATGCCGTGCCGTCACAGGCGCCGGAAGATATCGAGAAAGCGCTGGACGAGGCGGAGCGTGCCCGCCGCGATGACGACACCGGGCCGGAGGACGACCGGTACCACTGAAAATTTTGCCGAACCCTCTGGACACCCCGCCGGACCTCGCCTAGAACGCGCCCACCCGAACGCCGAGGCGTTCCCCGTGCCCGGGTAGCTCAGGGGTAGAGCAGTGGATTGAAAATCCTCGTGTCGGTGGTTCGATTCCGCCCCCGGGCACCACTCCTTCAGCTCAGACGAGATTAAACGTGGGCCTGTCACGCTCCAGTGCCGTGTCGGCTGCGCGTCTGGGCCGCCTTCCGTTCGAATGTGACAGGGCTTCAACATTGGCCTGCCACTGAACTTTCATCCGTTTGGAACCGGAGCCCGTTGGCGTGATACGCTGATTGGCGCAGGTCGAGCAAGCTACATCCACGCGGGGCTTTTTGATGCAGCAGTGCGGCGGTCGGTTGCGCCCGGGTGCCCTGCGAGGACGGTCTTGAACCGTAAGGAATGGTAAAGAACAGCGGCATTGCGGCGCGGATCGGTTGGCGGCCGCTGCGCTCGCCCGGCGGGCCGTTCTTGTTGGCCGCGACAAGGCGGGGTCTACGGTGCGCGCGCGCACCCTTCCCCGGCCTGAGCTGGCCCCGCGCCGCCAGAAGCGCCCGGATACGCGCGTTCTGGACGGAGGTTTCGCACCGTTCCGTGCCGAACCGCGCGATATAGATGTCGAAGAGCGGTCCTTTCAGCCGCGCGTACTCATCCTGCATCGCCGGCGGCCTCGGCGCGACATGCACGAAGTCCAGCCGCTCCGGCAGGCCGCGTGCCCGCGCAGATGTCAACGCCGGTGACATGGGCCGCGCCGTGGTATTCCAACATCAGCGTGTCCGTATGATGTAATAGAGGACGTGTTGCGGTTCTTGCCGGGGGCGGGATCAGCGGTGCCCGTGAACCGGCGCCCATCGTCCCCGCGGCATTGACAAAAAACGATCCTTTCTCGCAGCATTGACGGGGAAAAACAGAGGCATGTGCCATGGCCCGCCGATTGCCTTCGCTCAACCAGCTGCGTGCCTTCGAGGCGGCCGCGCGGCATGGCAGTTTCAAACGGGGCGCGGCCGAGCTTTGCGTCACGCAGGCCGCGGTGAGCCATCAGGTGAAGGGGCTGGAGGCGGCGCTGGGCGTGCAATTGTTTCATCGCGCAACGCGCAAGGTCTGGCTCACGCAGGATGGTCAGCGCCTGCTGGCGCCCCTGACCGCCGCGCTGGACGAGATCGAGACGGCCGTCCTCGACGCCACCGGGACCCGGATGACAGGCGAGATCAGCCTGACCGCCGCGCCGTTTTACGGCAATCGTTTCCTCATGTCCCGGCTGCCGCGGTTCCATGCCGCTCAACCGGGGCTGACGGTCGGGCTCTCGTTGTCCTTCGCCGAGGAGGATCTGGCGCAGGCGGGGCTGGACGGGGCGGTGCGCTACGGTGCGGGGAACTGGCCGGGGCTGACGGGCTGGCTGATCCATCGTGACCGGATCGGGCCGGTCTGCGCGCCGCCGCTGCTGGACGGGGCGGCCCTGCCGCGGACCCCCGCCAGCATCGCGTGGATGCCACTGGCCACCACGACCAGCTGGGCCGGGGAATGGCAGGAATGGTTCGCGGCCGCCGGGTACGTGCCGGACGGTCCGCTGCACCTGACCGAGTATGACAGCCGCGCCCTTGCGTTCGATGCGGCGCTGTCGGGCAATGCCGTCTGCCTTGCCGATATACGCCTGACGGCGGCCGCCGAGGCGTCGGGCAGTTTGCGGCGGCTGCACCCCGTGGTGGCGGAGCGGCCGCAGGGTATTCACGTGGTCTACCCGGCCGGGCGACGTCCCGATCCTCGCGTGGCGGCTTTTGCCGACTGGCTGCGCGCGGAAGCGGCCGGGGTCGCGGCGGAAGCGGCCTTATAAATGCGGGTGCATTGAAACACGGGGCGCCGGCGGCGGCCTCAGCCGCGTTCGACCAGAACCGACCCCACGGAGTAGCCCGCCCCGAAGGAGCAGATCAGCCCGGTATCGCCCGGCTTCAGGTCGTCGGAGAACTTGGAAAAGGCGATGATCGACCCGGCCGACGACGTGTTGGCATAGTCCTGCAGGATGTTGGGCTGTTCGTCCGCTGTCGGCGTGCGGCCCATCACCTTGCGGCCGATGAAATCGTTCATCGTCTTGTTGGCCTGATGCAGCCAGAGCCGCCTGAGCCGCGCGGGATCGACGGCCTCGTCGGCCATGTGCGCGGCGATATGCGCCGAGACGAGCGGCAGCACGTCCTTGAACACCTTGCGCCCTTCCTGCATGAACAGCATGTCGCGCCGGTCGGCCATGTGCCCGTCGCGTGTGCGCCGCAGGAACCCGTCATTGTTGCGGATATTGTTGGAAAACCGCGTGGCGCAGCGCGTTGAGCGGACACGGAAATGCGCGCCCTGCGCGTCCTCGGCCCGTTCCATCACCAGCGCGGTGCAGACATCGCCGAAGATGAAATGGCAGTCCCGGTCGCGCCATTCGAGATGGGCCGAGCATATCTCGGGGCTGACCACCAGCGCGCGCCGGACGCTGCCCGCCCGGATCATGTCGGCCGCCGCCTGGATGCCGAACGTGGCCGACGAACAGGCCACGTTCATGTCAAAGGCGAAGCCCCCCGCGCCGAGGTGTTCCTGTATCTCGATCGCCACGGCCGGGTAGGGGCGTTCATGGTTCGAGGCCGCGCAGATCACCAGGTCGACATCGGCGGCATCGCGCCCGGCCTGCCGCAGCGCGGTCGCGCAGGCGTCGAGCGCCATTTCCGTCATGATTCCCGGTTCGTCGTCGTCGCGCGCGCGCAGCCGCGGGTGCATCACGTCGGGGTCAAGGATACCGGTCTTGTCCATCACGTGGCGCTGCTCGATCCCCGAGGCGTTGACGATGAACCCGGTGGAGGAAGGCGCCTTGGCCGCGACCCGCCCCGCGGCGATGGCGCTGGCGTTCTCGGCGTTGAACCGTTCGGCATGGCTGTTGAAGGCCGTCACCAGTTCCTCGTTGGTGATGACGTCTTCGGGGGTATAGACACCGGACCCGGTAATTGCCGGCTGGTACATGGGCGCGCTCCTTCTGGCTGGTACCAGATCAGCCCATGTCGACCCGCCGGTCAATGACGACGGTGCGTCGTTACCGCGGCGTCAATTGACAAGGTTCGGCGGTGTTTCGTCATCGAAGAAGGCGCGCAGGTTCTCGACCGCCATCATGCCCATCGCCTCGCGCACCTCCAGCGCCGCGGTGCCCAGATGCGGCAGCAGCGTCACGTTCTCCATGCCGCACAGCGCCTGCGGCACCTGTGGTTCATGTTCGTAGACATCCAGCCCCGCGCCCGCGATCTCGCCCCGTTTCAACGCATCGACAAGCGCGCGCTCGTCCACCACGTCGCCGCGCGCGATATTGACGAAATGGCCATGCGGGCGCATCGCGTGGAAGAAGGGCGCGCCGATCAGATGGTGCGTTTCCGGGCCGCCCGGCACCGCCACGACCACGATATCGGCACCGCCCGCGAGCTCGTCCAGCGTTTCGACCTGCCGCGCGTCGATATCCACCTGCTTGGGCGACCGGTTGTGGTAGATCACCCGCATCCCGAAGCCGTGGTGGCAGCGCCGCGCGATGGCCTGCCCGATGCGCCCCATGCCCACGATGCCCACGGTCTTGCCCGTCATGTGCAGGCCCAGCATCTGGGTGGGGGTCCAGCCCGTCCATCCGCCGGCGCGCACCAGCCGCTCGCCCTCGCCGGCGCGCCGGGCGCTCATCAGCATCAGGGTGAGCGCGATATCGGCGGTGGCGTCCGTCACCGCGCCGGGCGTGTTTGTCACCGCGATGCCCGCGGCGCGGGCGGCGGCTGCGTCGATGTGGTTGTACCCGACCCCGAAATTGGCAAGGATCCGGCAGCGCGAGCTCTCGCTCCCCTCGAAAACCTCGGCCGAGAACATGTCGCCCAGCGTCGGCAGAACCCCGTCGTAGAGCGCCAGCGCCGCGCGCATCTGCCCGGTCTTCATCGGGGCGGGGTCGTCGCGGACCTCGACGTCGAAATCGGCGCGCGCGGCCTCGATCACGCGCTCGGGAAGGGGGCGGGTCAGCAGTATCCGTTTCAATGCAGTCGCTCTCCGGCCGGAACATCCTTGTCGGGCGATACCAGAACGATATCGCCGTTGCCATCGCTGACGCCCAGCACCAGCACCTCGGACATGAACTTGCCGATCTGGCGCGGCGGGAAGTTGACGACGGCCATGACCTGCCGCCCGATCAGGGCGTCGGGGTCGTAATGCGCGGTGATCTGGGCCGAGGTCTTCTTCTCCCCGATCGCGGGGCCGAAATCGATCCACAGCTTGATGGCCGGCCGGCGCGCCTCGGGGAAGGGCTCGGCGCGGGTCACGCGCCCGGCGCGGATATCCACCTTGAGGAAGTCGTCGATCCCGATCTCGTCAGCCATCGCGCAGCTCCCTCGACCGGTCGGCGGCGGCCGCCACAGTGCGCCGGATCAGCGGCGGCAGGCCGGTCTCCGCGTCCATCAGCACGTCCAGTCCGGCCTGCGTGGTGCCGTTCGGGCTGGTCACGTTCCGGCGCAGCTCCGACGGTGTCTCGGCCGCGTTCTCGGCCAGCGCGCCGGCCCCGGCCACGGTGGCCTTGGCAAGCTGCATCGCCAGCTCGGGCGCAAGACCCTGCGCCTCGCCCGCGCGGGCCATGCACTCGATCATGTGAAAGACATAGGCCGGCCCGGACCCCGACACCCCGGTGACGGCGTCCATCTGGTCCTCGCTGTCCAGCCGCACCACCTGCCCGACGGCCCGCAGCAGCCCCTCGGCAAGGTCCAGCTGCGCGGCGGTGGCACGGGGGTTGCCGATGATCGCGGTGATGCCGCGGCCCACGGCGGCGGGCGTGTTGGGCATGGCGCGGATGATCGGGCTCTTCTGGCCCAGCACCGTCTCGAAGGCGGCGATGGGCGTGCCGGCCGCCACCGAGACGAAAAGCGTGTCGCCATTGCCCATCCGGGCGATCGCGGGCAAGGCCTCGCCCATCATCTGCGGTTTCACGGCGATCAGCACGATCGCCGGCGCGGCGGGCAGGTCGGCGTTGATGTGCACGCCCGTGCGCTTGAGCCAGTCCGACGGCTTCGGCTCGATCACCCAGACCGACCCGGAGGGCAGGCCGTCCTTCAGCCAGCCTTCCAGCATGGCCGACCCCATCTTGCCGCAGCCCAGCAGAACCAGCCCGGCCTCGGCCACATGCTCCATGTCCATTGCCTGTCTCCCGTCGTATCGCGTCGCGGCACCAGTGTTACGCCCCGCCGCGGGGCGGGGCAATGGGGGACACCGGCCGCCACGCGCGCCGGGCGGGAAATTTCCCGGCGACACGCCGTGCCCACCGGCCCCGCTCAGCCCCGACGGCGCATCTCCGCAAGCTGGCGCGCGCCCTTCTCGGCCAGCGGGCCGGTGCCGTCCTTCCAGCGCCGGTGGATCCAGAACCACTGGTCCATGCGCTGCCGCACCTGCCGCTCCAGCCGGTCGTTGACGTCCTGTGTCATCGTCACCGGGTCGCTGTGGCGCACCGGCGATTCGACCTCGATGTGGAAATCCAGCCCGTTCCCGTCGCGGATGCCCCATGTGGGCACCAGCGGCGCATCGAATTTCAGCGCCAGCTCGGCCGCCGTGAGCGGCGACAGCGCCGGCTTGCCGAAGAAATCGAGCGGCACGCCGTCATGCGCGTTGAGATCCGTCAGGATCGCCAGAACCCCGCCGCCGCGCAGGTGCTTGACCATCTGCATCATCCCGCGCCGGCCCTGTTCGAACATGGGCTGCGACAGCGCGCCCATCGCGGCGGTATAGCGCCGGTTGAACCACTCGTTGGCCATCGGGCGGTAAAAGACGCCCATCTCGAACCCCTGCTCGATCATCGCCACGCGCGCGGCGTTGAAATTGCCGAAATGCCCGGTCACGAAAATCATCCATCGGTGCCCACCAGCTTCACGGTCCCGGCCTCGACCGCCTCGGGGCGCTCGGTCGTGTCCCGCATCACCAGGACCGGCTTGCCGAGCGAGGGCGCC